>JAQBPL010000046.1 GCA_028287545.1 Vulcanimicrobiota bacterium
CTCTTCCTGGTAGGCTGCATGTCAGGTCATTCCAAGTGGCACAACATCAAGCTGCGCAAAGGTAAGGCCGACGCGCAGCGCGGTGCGCTGTTCACGAAACTCAGCAAAGAGATCATCCTCGCCGCCAAGAACGGCTCGCCCGATCCGGCGGCCAACTACCGTTTGAAGATGGCGGTCGACAAGGCGCGCGCCAACAACATGCCGGCCGAAAACATCAAGCGCGCGATCTCGCGCGCGAGCGGTGCCGGTGAGAAGGAGATCGAGGAGATTCGCTACGAGGGCTACGGGCCGGCCGGGGTCGCGGTGATCGTCGATGCCGCGACCGACAACCGCAACCGCACCGCGTCGGAACTTCGGTTTCTGTTCAGCCGCAACGAGGGCAGTCTCGGAGAGACGGGGAGCGTCGGCTGGATGTTCGCGCCGCGCGGACTGATCGGCGTCGACCCCGGCGCGTTGAACGAAGACGCGTTGACCGAGAAGGCGCTGGTGGACGGCGTGATCGACGTGCGCTTTGGTCCTTCGACAAGCTCAGGACAGGCTTCCGAAGTGGTCACGGAGCCGCAGCTCCTCATGGCGGTGAAGGACGCGCTCGAGGCCGGCGGATTGCACGTGAACTCGGCCGAGCTGGCGATGGAAGCCACGCAGACGACGCGCCCCGCCGACGCCGATGCCGAGAAAGTTCTCACCTTCCTCGACGCGCTCGAGGAACACGAGGACGTGCAGCGGGTGTACAGCAACGTCGACTTCGACGAAGCGCAGCTAGAGGCGCTCGCCTGATGCAGCTCGACGGCGCCGAGGCCGGCAGCCCCGCGCGTCGCAGTGCAATCGAGTGGTTCGTCCGCCAGGATTGGATCTTCGCGGTCGCGCTCGCGCTCGCTGTCGGCGTGCTGGTGTGGTTCGGCCGATCGATTCGCGAGTTCTTCGGACCGAACGCCGCCAGCATCCAGACGCCGGCGATGGTAGGCCAGACGCAAGCCGACGCGGTCGCGGAGTGCACGCGGCTGCTGCTGAAGTGCGCCGTCATCGCAAGCCGCCCCAGCGACCGGTTTCCGAAAGACGTCGTGATGAGTCAGGCCCCGCCGGCGGGATCGCGGGTACGCGAGGGCCGCCAGGTCTCGCTCGTCGTCAGCACCGGCGTGACGATCTTTCCGATGCCCGACTTGCGCTTCGAATCGCTGCGCAACGCCGGGCTCGATCTCAATCGCCTCAAGCTGCAGCTCGACAAGACGACCACCGTAGCGAACGACGACATTCCCGCCAACCACATCGTCGCGCAGGATCCGCCGCCGCTCACGAGCGTGCGCCAGGGTTCGAAAGTGTCGCTGACGTTGAGCAAAGGGCCGCCCACCGGCGTGAAGGTGCCGAATTTCGCCGGGATGTCGATCGACGAAGCACGCGCCGAGGCGCAGCGCGATCGCATCAAGATCGGCCAAGTCGTGTGGACGCCGTTCGGCCCGAGCGGCAAGCCGCGCGGTACGATCGTGCGGCAAAACCCGGGCGCCGGCGCGCAGATCGACCCGTTCGAAGAAGTGTCGCTGCAAGTCAGCGCCGGTCCCGGAGAGTACGGCTACATCGTCCGGCAAGTGCACGCGACGGCAACCGTCCCCTCCCGCGACGACGCGGCGCACGTGCGCATGGAAGTGCGCGACGACACCGGCACCTGGAACGTGTACGACGGGTACGCGCAAGGCGGCCAAAAGCTGGACTTCAACCTCACCGTCGTCGGCACGGCCGAGCTCGACACCTACATCAACAACGAGCTGCTCAACCAGACGACGATCGGCAAGGAGCCCAAATTGCCGCCGCCGCCGACGAGCCCGCCGGACGAGAAGAAGAAGCAGTGACGGCCCCGCGTCGCGCCAAGATCGCACCGTCGCTGCTCTCCGCCGATTTCGCCGACATCGCGGAGCAGATTCGCATGGTGGAAGCGGCGGGCGCCGACGAACTGCATCTCGACTCGATGGACGGGCGCTTCGTTCCCAACCTCACCTGGGGAATGAAGATCGTCAAAGACTTGCGGCGTCTGACCGCGCTGCCGTTCGACTGTCACCTGATGATCGTCGAGCCCGAGAAGTACGTCGACGCGTTTCGCGACGCGGGCGCCGACGTCATCACGTTTCACTACGAAGCGACGCCGCACCAGCACCGCCTGCTGCGGCACCTGCGCGAGATCGGCGCGAAAGCCGGAATCGCGATCAACCCCGGCACGCCCGTCACGATGCTCGCCGACTTGATCGAAGAGATCGACCGGGTGCTGGTGATGAGCGTCAACCCCGGCTTCGGCGGACAGTCCTTCATCGAACGCGCCCTCACGAAAGTGGCCGAGGTGCGCGCGCTGCTCGACGAGCGCAATCCCGCCTGCGAGATCGAAGTCGACGGCGGGATCGGCCTGCAAAACCTCGAGCGCGCGACGCTCGCGGGCGCCGACGTCCTCGTTGCCGGCAACTCCGTCTTCGCCGCCCCCGACCCGCCCGCCGCCCTACGCGAAATGCGCCGCCGCCTCGACGCGGCGCACGCTAGCACGCATTGACCGAAGACGAC
>JAQBPL010000061.1 GCA_028287545.1 Vulcanimicrobiota bacterium
GGATAGCATCACGCCGATCTCCGCGTACCTCGCCCTGGCCCAGCCGGGGCGTTCGTGTTTGCTGGAGTCGGTCGAAGGGACGGAGCGGATCAGCCGCTTCTCGTTCATCGGGCTGGACTACCTCGAGTCGCTCTCGATCGACCGGGATCCGCGGCTCCTCGAACGCATCCGCGCCGCGATCGGCCGCTACTCGCTCGACCGGACGGACCTGCCGTTCCCGGGCGGCGCGGTATGCATCTTCACGTACGACGCGGCGCGCGCGCTCGAGCCCATCCTTCGAGCGGCTCAGGATGACAACGAGGTGCCGCCGGCGGACGTGCGCTTCGCCGATGCGCTGATCGTAATTCCCGGAACGTGGCTCGTCTTCGACCACTTCACCCATCGCGTGACGCTCATCGGGTTCGCGCGCGACGAGGCGGAGCGTGCGACGGTCGACGCGCGGCTCGACGCGTACGTCGCGCGGCTGCTCGATCAGCGTCCTTCGATCCCGGGCGCCGTGCGCGCCGACGGTCCCATCTCGGCGTCGATGGACGAGGCGACGTTCCTCGATCGCGTCGCGCAAGCGAAAGAGTTCATCCGCGAGGGCGAGGCGTATCAGCTGCAGGTCGGCGTGCGGTTCTCGTGCGCTCTCGCCGGCACGGCGTTCGACTTCTACCGCCAGATCCGCACGCGCAATCCGTCGCCGTACATGTTCTTCGTCGAACACGACGGACGCGCGGTGTTCGGGGCGTCACCGGAATTTCTGGTGCGGCTCGACGGCACGACCGCGCGCATTCGCCCGCTCGCCGGCACGCGGCCGCGGGGCAGCGACGACGAGCGCGACGGTCGGATCGCCGAGGAACTGCTCGCGGATCCCAAAGAGCGCGCCGAGCACGTGATGCTGGTCGATCTGGCGCGCAACGATCTGGGCGCGGTGTGCCGGACCGGAACGGTGCGCGTCGACGAGCTGATGGTGATCGAACGGTATTCGCACGTGATGCACATCGTCTCGAACGTCGTCGGCGAACTGCGTGAAGATCGCGACGCGCTCGACCTCTTCGCTGCCGCGTTTCCCGCCGGAACGGTGAGCGGGACGCCGAAGATTCGGGCGATGCAGCTGATCGACCGGCTCGAACCGGTCGCCCGCGGTTTCTACGCCGGCAGCGTCGCACACATCGACTTCGACGGCGACATGGACTCGTGCATCATCCTGCGTTCCGTCGCGTGCGCGAACGGCCGCGCGTACTGGCAAGCCTCGGCCGGCATCGTTACCGACAGCGTCCCGGCCGCCGAGTACGCCGAAGTCTTCGCCAAAACCGCAATCGTCCGCGACGTCCTGGGCCTCTAAGCGCCGTGCAACCGCCAATTAGACTCTTGCTGGTCGACAACTACGACTCGTTCACTTGGAACTTGGCGCATCTGTTTGGTTCCGTCGAGGGCGTCGAGGTGGACGTTATCCGCAACGACGATCCACGTTTAGCAGACGGCGTGACGGCGCGCTACGACGGCACGATCGTCGGTCCGGGGCCGGGGCGTCCGGCCGAGGCTGGACGGACGATGGCGATCGTTCGCGAAGCGGCGCGCGAGCGGCGGCCGCTTTTCGGCGTGTGTCTGGGCTTGCAGGCGATCGGCGAGGCGTTCGGCGGCAACGTGATCCACGCGCCGCGGCAGATGCACGGCAAGACCTCCGAGATCACGCACGACGGGGGCGGTGCGTTCGCGGGCTTGCCGTCACCGCTCGTCGCGACGCGCTACCACTCGCTGTGCGTCGACCACGACGGATTTCCGGCCTCGCTGCGCGCGAACGCGGCGAGCGAAGACGGCGTCATCCAAGGACTGACGCATCGGCAGCTCCCGATCTCGGGCGTGCAGTTCCACCCCGAGTCCGTCCTGACCCCAGAGGGCCGCTTGATGGCCGAAAACGTCGTCCGCAGCATGAGACCTCAGTGATGGACCGAGCGCAGCGGAGTCTTCCGCGTACCGTAACGTTGTTGCGAGGTCGGACCCGGGGGCCCCACGCAACGCGTGGGGGGCGCGCAGCGTGAGCGGAGCGCCGTTAAACTCTACGCCGTTAAACTTTTCGCCATTAGACTACGTCCCCTTACTGCGGCGCGTGCTAGCCGGCGACGATCTCTCATCCGCGGAGATGGCGGAGCTGATCGGCGCGATCATGGACGAGACGCTCTCGCCGGTGCGGGCGGCGGCGCTGCTCGCGGGGCTTGCCGCGAAGGGCGAGACGGTCGATGAGGTCGTCGGTGCGGCGCGCGCGATGCGCGAGCGGAGCGTGCGCGTCGACCACGGCTTGCCGCTCGTGCTCGACATCGTCGGGACCGGCGGCGACAACTCGCACACGATCAACATCTCCACCGCCGCCGCCTTCGTCGTCGCCGGCTGCGGAGTCCCGGTCGGCAAGCACGGCAACCGCGCCGCGTCGAGCAGCTGCGGCAGCGCGGACGTTCTCGAAGCCGTCGGGGTGCGCATCGACTGCTCGCCCGAGGAGTCCGCTCGCGCATTGCGCGAGCACAACATCACGTTTCTCTTCGCGCAGCGCCATCATCCGTCGTTCCGCGCGGTCGGGCCGATCCGCCGCGAACTCGGCGTGCGCACCGTCTTCAACGTGCTGGGCCCGCTGACCAATCCGGCGGGTGCGAACCGGCAGCTGATCGGCGTGGCGCGGCCCGAGCACGTCGCGCTCGTCGCCGACGCCCTGCGCGTGCTCGGCGCCGACGCCGGAGCGGTCGTCCACGGAACCGACGGGCTCGATGAGATTTCGGGCGAGGCACCGACGGACGTCGTGCAATTCGGGCCGGACGGCGTGCGCCGCTGGACGCTCGACCCGGCCCGCTACGGCGTGCGCGCCACCCGCGCGGAGATCCTCGGCGGCGACGTCGCGACGAATGCGGCCGCGCTGCTGGCGATCCTCGACGGAGAGCGCAGCCCGCGCGCCGATCTGGTCCTTCTCAACGCCGCGCTCGCGCTCGTCGTCGCGGGCGATGCGGTCGATGTCGACGACGGAATGGTGCGCGCGCGCACCTCGGTCGATACCGGCCGGGCGCGCGCGGCACTCGACGCGCTCCGCAGGGAGCGCCGGACCCTCGAGGTGACATCATGACCGACATGCTGGAAAAACTCTACGCGGCCAAAGCGATCGCGCGGGCGGCCGACGAGGAGCGCGAGCCGATCGACGGGTTGCGCGCGCGCGCGGAAGCGCGCCGTGCCGAACGCCGCGCGTTTCGCGCGGCGCTTTCGGCGGCGGCCGGTCCGGCGATCATCGCCGAGATCAAGCGGGCCTCGCCGTCGGTCGGCATCATCGTGCCGAAGCTCGATCCGGCCGAGATCGCGCGCGAGTACGAGGCTGCCGGCGCCGACGCGATCAGCGTGCTGACCGAGGCCGATCACTTCCTCGGCGATCTGGCCTACCTCGACGTCGCCCGCGCGGCGTCGTCGCTGCCGATTTTGCGCAAAGATTTTCTGCGCTCGCGCTACGAGGTCGTCCAGTCGGCGGCGTACGGCGCCGACGCCGTGCTGGCGATCGTCGCCGGGCTGACCGACGCGGAGCTGCTGGAGACGATCGACGAGGCGCACCGGTACGATCTCGACGTGCTGGTCGAAGTGCACACCGAGGACGAACTCCGCCGCGCGCTCGCGGCCGGCGCGCGTTTGCTGGGCATCAACAACCGGAACCTGCACACGTTCGAGACCGACCTCGCGGTGACCGAAGACCTGCTGCAGCTCGTGCCGGCCGACGCGGTCGTGATCAGCGAGAGCGGCGTGAGGTCGCAGGACGACGTGCGGCGGCTCGTCGCGCAGGGCGCGCGCGGCGTGCTCGTCGGCGAATCGCTGATGCGCGCCGACGACAAAGGCGAAGCGATCCGCGCCCTCAAGGGCGCCCTTCGACAAGCTCAGGACAGGCTAGCCAGAACATGACGACGGCCTAGTGCTGCGGACACGGGTCAAGATCTGCGGCTGCACGAGCGTCGAGGACGCCGCGGTCGCCGTCGACGCCGGAGCGGACGCGGTCGGCGTGATCCTCGCCGAACATTCGCCGCGCCGCGTCGGGATCGACCGGCTCAAAGCGATCGCCGAGAGCCTCCCCGCGCTCGTCGGGTTGGTCGCGGTGTTCGTCGATCCGCCGGCATCCCTGGTCGACGAGGCGCTCAAGATCGGCGCGACCCCGCAGTTTCACGGCGACGAGCCGGCCGACGCCTGCGAAGCGTTCGCCGCCGGACCCTATCTGAAGGCGTTCCCGATGCGCGCCGATCGCGCCACGACGCCGGAGGAGTTCGAGGCGTTCGCGCGGCCGTTCGCGCATGCGACGTGGCTGTTCGATACCGCGGGCGACGACGGGCGCAGCGGCGGCACGGGCCGCACCTTCGCCTGGGATGACGTCGCGCGTCTGCGCGGTTCGCACGCCGTCGTCGTGAGCGGCGGCCTGACCCCGGAGAACGTCGGCGCGTGCGTGCGCGCCGCGCGGCCGTACGCAGTGGACGTGCGCAGCGGGGTCGAGACCGACGGCCGCAAGGATCCGCGCAAAGTTCGCGCGTTCGTCGCCGCGGTGCGCGACGCCGACGCGGCATTGCTCGCGTGACCTCAGCTCCGCCGCCGGCGATCGTCGCGCAAGCCTCCGAATTTCCGGCGATCCCGCCCGACGTGGAGGTGGCGCTCCGCAAGCGGTTGGGAAAAACGGAGGGCAGCGTCATCGTCGTCGGCCGGCGGATCGGTGCGCGCAGCGAGATCCAGGTCATCTTCTCCGAAGGCGGGCCCCGCGTGACTGCCCACTCGCGCTTCGAGATCGGTGCGATCACCGAGGCGATCACCGGTACGCTGCTCGCCGACGCGGCGCGCCGCGGCGAGCTGCGGCTCGACGAAGGGATCGACGAGCGCGCCCGAGCGCCGCTGCAGCCGCCCGTTCCGACCGGCAAGCACATCACGTTTCGCGACCTGGCGACCCATCACTCGGGGCTGCCGCGCTTGCCGCTGCGCGAAGCGGCGCAGCCGTACGCGCCGTACGATCGCGACGCGCTGATCGCATTGGTGAACGCCGCGCACCCCCCTGCGGGCTCGGCGGGATACGCGCCCTCGAACGTCGACTTCGCCCTGCTGGGAATGCTGCTGGCCGATCGTACCGGAACGCCGTACGCAGAACTCGCGCACAACCGCGTATTCGTGCCGCTCGACATGCCCGACACGACGGTCGACTCGACGACGGACGATCGGCTCATCCCGGAGCGCTCGATCTCGGGGAAGACGGTCGCCCCATGGCGCTGGAACGCGTTCGCCCCCGAGGGCGGCGTCCGTTCGACCGCGGCCGATTTGCTCAACTTCGCGAGCGCCCTCTTCCAGCACGAGGACGGCCCGCTCGCGCAGGACGCGCGGGTCGCGGCGACGCCGACCGCCGACGCCGGATCGAACGCCGGGATCGGTCTGGGCTGGATGGTCGATCGGGCCACCGGGACGGTGTGGGCCAGCGGTTCGAGCTACGGCTCGATCGCGTTCCTGGGCGTCGTTCCGCAGCGCGATGAAGCGGTCGTCGTGCTCTCCAACGTCGGCCTGGGGTTCGCCGACATGACGCTCGACGACCTCGGCCTCAAACTCCTCGCAAGCGATGTGCATGACAAACATGGTTGACTCGAAACTTCCCGACGCGCGCGGCTACTTCGGCCGATTCGGCGGCGTGTTCGTCCCCGAAGTGCTGGTCGAGGCGCTCGCGCAGCTCGAACGCGCGACGAACGACGCGTTTGCCGACCCGGCGTTCTGGGCCGAGATGGAGATCCTGCTGCGCGACTACGTCGGGCGGCCGTCGCCGATCTATCACGCCGAGCGGCTCGTCGAGGGTCCGCACGCGCCGATCGTGTTCAAACGCGAAGACACCAACCACACCGGCGCGCACAAGATCAACAACACGGTCGGGCAAGCGCTGCTCGCGCGCCGCATGGGGAAGCGGCGCCTGATCGCGGAGACCGGGGCGGGACAGCACGGCGTCGCGACGGCGACGATCGGCGCCAAGCTCGGGATGCAGGTCGACGTCTACATGGGCGAGGTCGACGTCGAGCGTCAGGCCCTCAACGTGTACTTGATGAAACTGCTCGGCGCGAGCGTTCATCCGGTGGGCAGCGGCACGCGCACGCTCAAGGATGCGACCAACGAAGCCTTTCGCGAGTGGGCGGCGCGGGTCGAGGACACGTTCTACGTGATCGGTTCCGTCGTCGGCGCGCACCCGTATCCGTATCTCGTGCGCGAGTTCCAAAAAGTGATCGGGCTGGAAGCGCGCGCGCAAATTCTCGAACGCTACGGCCGTCTGCCGAGCGACGTCGTCGCGTGCGTCGGCGGCGGTTCGAACGCGATGGGCATATTTCGCGCGTTCGTCGACGACGCGGACGTGCGGCTGTGGGGTGTGGAAGCGGCGGGTCACGGCCTGCAGGCGGCCGACACGGCGGCCTCGCTCAACGCCGGTTCGGTCGGCGTGCTGCACGGTTCGCGCAGTTACGTGCTGCAGGACGACGAGGGTCAGGTGCTCGATACGCACTCCGTCAGCGCCGGGCTCGACTATCCCGGCGTCGGTCCGGAACATGCGTACCTCAAGGACAGCGGTCGCGCGCGGTACGTCGCGATCGACGACGCGGACGCGCTCGCGGCGTTCCACCATACCGCGCGGCGTGAAGGGATCGTGCCGGCGCTGGAGTCCGCCCATGCGATCGCGTTCGCGCAGCGGCTCGCGACGGAGCGCGGTCCGGGCGGTCTCGTGCTGGTGAACCTCAGCGGTCGCGGCGACAAGGACGTGCGAACGGTCGCGGCGCTCGACGGCGAGAACGCGTCATGATCGCGAGCGGAGGATTCGATGCCGCCTTCGCGCGGCCGCGTGCGGAGCGCCGCGCGGCGCTCATCGCCTACGTCGTCGCGGGCGATCCCGACCGCGCCACGACCTTGGCAGTGATCGATGCCCTCACGGCGGCCGGCGTCGACCTGATCGAACTCGGCATCCCGTACGGGGACCCGCTGGCGGACGGCCCGACGATCGCGGCGGCGGCGCAGCGCGCTCTCGACGGAGGCACGAAAATGGCCGACGCCATCGCCATCGCGGCCGAAGCGCGCGAACGCGGCGCGGCGCCTATTCTCTATTTCACCTACCTCAACCCGATCGACCGGTACGGCGTCGAGCGGTTCGCGCGCGAGGCGGCCGCCTCGGGCGCCGTTGGAGCGATCGTCCCCGACGTCCCGCTGGAAGAGCTGCCGGCGTTCGGACCGCCGCTGCGCGCAGCCGGCCTCGCGATCCCGCTGCTGATCGCGCCCACCACGCCGCCCGAGCGGGCCGCCCGGATCGCGGCGGCCTCGAGCGGCTTCGTCTACCTGGTCTCGCGGCTCGGCGTCACCGGTGCGCGACGCGAGCCGGACGTCGCGTGGGCCGCGGCCTCGATCGCCCGCTTGCGCAGCGCGACGGCGCTTCCGCTTGCGGTCGGATTCGGGATCTCGACGCCGGCGCACGCGGCGGCTGTCGGTGCGGTGGCCGACGCCGTCATCGTCGGGAGTGCCCTGATCGACGCCTACGCCGGAAGCCGCGGCGCCCAGGCGGCGCAGCGAGCCGGAGCATACGCGCGCAGCTTGCGCGATGCGCTCCCACCGCAAGGCTAACCGCAAGCGAGCGAAGCCTCAACTTCTGCCGCCGCTGCGACTTTTGGCAGGAATCGTTACCAGCAGGGCGCATCGGCCGACGTAGTTTTTATTGCTCCGGAGGTCCCGCTCTATGAAGCTCCGTGTTACGGCAGCCTTGGGCGCGTTCGCGCTTTGCGCGTCGCTCGCCGCTCCGTCCTCCCCCGTGTCCGCCGCCGACGACGTGATCGTCTTCGGTTCGCCGGTCTCGTTGACCGGAAACCTGACCAAGGAGGGGCACCTTACTCAAGAGGGCTACGACCTCTGGAAGAACTACGTCAACTCCCACGGCGGCATCAAGGTCGGCGCCAAGTCCTATAAGGTCGAGATCAAGTACTACGACGACGAGTCGAAGAACGACACGTCGGCGCAGTTGGCCGAGCGCCTGATCGACCAGGATCACGTGAACTTCTTGCTCGGGCCCTACGGTTCGGGGACGAGCTTCACCGTCGCACAGATCGCGGAGCGCAAGAAGATCCCGATGGTCGAAGGCAACGGGGCGGCCGAGAAGATCTTCAACCAGGGCTTCAAGTACACGTTCGGCGTGCTCTCCCCGGCGAGGCGCTATCTCGAAGGGATCCTCGAGATGGCGCGCGCGCAGAAACCGGCCGCGCAGACCGTCGCGATCACCGCCGCGAGCGACGCCTTCTCGCAGGAAGTCGCCGCTGGTGCGGCCGCCTACGCCACGTCGCACGGGATGAAGGTCGTCTACAGCAACAAGTATCCCGACACGGCAACCGACGTCTCGTCGATCATCTCGGCGCTCAAGCAGACGAATCCGGACGTCATCCTCAACGCCGGCCATCTGCAAGACGCGCTGCTCGTGCAGAAGGGCCTCAAAGAGCAGAACGTTCTGGCGAAGGCGTACGGGTATTCAGTCGGTCCGGACACTCCGGACTTCGCGAACTCGCTCGGCCGCGACGCCAACGGCGTCTTCGGCGGCGCGCAGTGGTCCGATGCGGTGAAGTACCACGGAGCGCCCGGCTTCTACACGAGCGCCCGCGAGTACGCGAAAGCGATCGACTCGACGTACCATCACCGCGCCGACTACCACAACGCGGAATCGACGGCGGCGTGCCTGGCGTTCCAGTACGCGATCGAAAAGGCGGGCTCGCTCGACCCGGCCAAGGTCCGGGACGCGCTGGCCAAGCTCGACGTGACGACGTTCTACGGCATCCTCAAATTCGACAACCGCGGCCTCAACGTGTACAAGCCGATGGTCGTCAACCAGATCCAGAACGGACGCCTCACGACGGTGTGGCCGCAGTTCACCGCTGACGGCAAGCCCAAATACCCAACGCTAGCCTGGGGCCAGCGATAGCAGCAGCGTGCATCTCATAGCCCAGGATCTCGTCAACGGGATCCTCGCCGGCGGAATCCTCGCGGTCGTCGCGTTGGGATTCTCGCTGGTGTGGGGCATCATGAACATCATCAACCTCGCGCACGGGGCGTTCATCATGCTCGGGGCGTACGCGACGTATCAGCTCTTCACGGCCCTCCACGTCGATCCGTTCCTCTCGCTGCCGGTCTCGTTCGCGCTGCTCTTCGCGCTGGGCTATCTGATCCAGCGGTTCATCATGAACTGGGTCGCGCGCGCGCCCGTGCTCACCACGTTTCTGCTCACGTTCGGGCTCTCGCTGCTGATCGTCAACATCGCGCTCAACGTGTGGACGGGCGACACGCGCGGCGTGACCACGGCGTATTCCGGCGCGAACTTCACCATCGGTGACGTCACCGTTCCGTGGACGAAGCTGTTCACGCTCATCGCGGCACTCGCGATCACCGGCGTGATGCACTTGTGGCTGACCCGCTCGAAGACGGGGCGGGCGATCCGCGCCACCTCGATGGACATCGGCGCGGCGCAGCTCTCCGGCGTGCGGGTGACCGAGATCTACGCGATCGTGTTCGGCCTCGGCGCGGGCTTGGCGGGCGTCGCGGGAACGCTGATCTCGCTGTCATATGCGCTGAACCCGACGATGGGCGACCTGTTCCTCATCAAGGCGTTCGTCGTGTGCGTCCTGGGCGGCCTCGGATCCGTGCAGGGCGCGCTCGTCGGCGGCCTCGTCTACGGCATCGTCGAGGCCTTCGCGACGCAGATCGACGTCACGATCGGCGGCCAGCACATCAGCGGTTCCGGACTGCAGGACGCCATCGCCCTGGTCGTGCTCTTGATCGTGCTGATCGTTCGCCCGACCGGGATCATGGGGAAAGCGACCGCGTGAACCCCGCCACCCTCAAACGCATCGGCTTGGGCGGGATCACCGGCAACCCGATCGCCTTCGCGGTCGTGCTCGTGATGATGTCGCTGCTGCTCGCGATCCCGCTCACCCACAACGGCTACATCGAGGTCGTGTTCCGCAACATCCTGATGTACGCCGCCATGGCGTACGGCTGGAACCTCATCGGCGGATACACCGGCTACGTCTCGTTCGGGAACGTCGCGTTCTTCGGCATCGGCGCGTACTGCTCGGCCATCCTGGCGAAGCACGGCGTCGACAACGTGCTGCTCTACGTCCTGCTCGCGATGGTGGTCTGCGCCGCGTTCGCCGCCGTCGTCGGCTTTCCGGTCCTGCGCCTCAAGGGGCACTACTTCGGGATCGCGACCCTCGGCGTGGCGCTGGCCGTCGCCGACATCATCGCGAACCTGGACGTGCTCGGCGGGACCGGCGGCCTCGCGCTGCACCAGGTCGACGAAGCCCATTTCTCGCTCTACTACTACGCGATGTGGCTGGTGACGCTCGGCTCGATGCTGGGCACGTTCTTCATCGCGCGCTCGAAGCTCGGCTATGCGTTCGTTGCGATTCGCGAGAACGAGGACGCCGCCGCGGTGCTCGGCATCTCGGCGACCCGCTACAAGATCGTCGCGTGGGCGATCAGCGCGATGATGGCCGGTGCGGCGGGCGCGGTGTTCGCGCCGGCGAACGGCTTCATCGACCCGTCGATCACGTTCGCGATCGACTCCAACGTCTTCCCGATCGTGATGACGATTCTGGGCGGCATCGGCACCGTCGCGGGCCCGTTCATCGGCGCGTTGCTGCTGGCCGGCGCAAACGAGCTGCTGCAGCGCTTCTTCGTGAAGGCGCACACCCTGTTCTTCGGCGCGATGATCGTGCTGATCGTCCTCTTGCTCCCGCGCGGCTTGGTCTGGCTGTTCGGCCTGCGCGGCGGCGTGCGCGCCTGGCTCAAGAGCCTCGCGGTCTACAAGGCGTGAGCGCGATGAGCGATGTCGCGCTGCGCATCTCGAACGTCGGGATGCGCTTCGGTGGTCTGTGGGCGTTGAGCGAGGTCTCCTTCGACGTCGAGCGCGGCGCCGTGCTCGGCTTGATCGGCCCCAACGGTTCGGGCAAGACCACGCTGATGAACGTGATCAGCGGCGTCTACAAGCCGACCACCGGCGAGGTGACCTACGGCGGGAAGCGCATCGCCGACGTCCCGACCCACGCCGTCTGCCATCTGGGGATCGCGCGGACGTTTCAGATCGTCAAGCCGTTCGCGAGCTTGAGCGTGCGCGAGAACGTCGCGGTCGGCGCGATGTACGGCCGCTACGGCGCCAAGCGGTCGACCCGTGCGTCGTTCGAGCGAGCCCAGGAGCTGCTCGAGATCGTCGGCCTCGCGCGCGTCGCCGAGCGGCCCGCCAGCGATCTGACGATTCCGGATCGCAAGCGGCTGGAAGTCGCGAAGGCGCTCGCGCTCGATCCCGACGTCCTGCTGCTCGACGAGGTGATGGCCGGCCTCAACGCGACCGAGGTCGACGAAGCCTTGGACTTGTTGCGCTCGGTGCACGCGCGCGGCGTGACGCTCATCGTCGTCGAGCATCTCATGAAAGCGATCGTGTCGATCTCGACCAGCATCGTCGTCCTCGCCGAGGGGCGCAAGATCGCGCAGGGAGCGCCGGCCGACGTCCTGGGCTCGCCGCAGGTGATCGAGGCGTACCTCGGTTCGCGCTGGGTGAAGCGACAGGAGCAGCTCGCGGTGATCCAAGCGGAGCGGATCGAAGCCCAGCGCGTGCAGCCGCCGGAGGCCGGCGCGTGAACGGGAACCCGAACGCGCTGGTCATCGAAGACCTCAGCGCCGGTTACGGCGACACGCAGGTGCTGTGGGACGTCTCGCTGCGGGTCGAACCGGGTGAGATCGTCGCGCTCATCGGTTCGAACGGCGCCGGGAAATCGACGCTGCTCGGCGCGGTCAGCGGGATCGTGAACACGTGGAGCGGCGCGGTGCGCTACGGCAGCGCCCTGATGAGCGGGCTCGAACCCGACCGCGTCGTGAGCGCCGGGGTCGTGCAGGTGCCGCAGGGCCGGCGGCTGTTCGGATCGCTCTCGGTCGAAGACAACCTGCGGATGGGTGCGTACCTGCGCCGGGATCGCGAGATCGACGCCGACTTGGAAGCGATCCTCAAGATGCTGCCGCGTCTGCGCGAGCGCTACGACTACTTGGCGGGCCGGCTCTCCGGCGGCGAACAGCAGCAGGTCGCGATCGGCCGCGCGCTCATGGCGCGGCCGAAGATGCTGCTGATCGACGAGATGTCGCTCGGCCTCGCGCCGGTGCTGGTCGATCAGCTGATCGAAATCCTCGCGCAGATCCACGCGACCGGCGTCTCGATCCTCATCGTCGAGCAGGACGTGCAGACCGCGCTCGAGGTCAGCTCGCGCGCCTACGTCCTCGAAACCGGCCGCGTCACGCTCAGCGGCCCCTCCGCGCAGCTCCTCGACGATCCGCAGGTGAAGAAGGCCTACCTCGGCGTCTGAAGCGCGCGCAGATGCGAGGTGCCGGGCCGTTCCGTTCGAACCTCGCGCTACGTGGAGAACGTCACCGAACTCTTGCGGCTCCCGTCGCCGGCCCCCAAGCCGCAGTCGATCGCCTTCGACGGGACGCGCCTTTGGGTCGGTTCGATCGAAACGAACCGCCTCTACTCGATCGACCCGCACACGTGGATGGCGATCGATGAGGGCCAGGCGCCGGGCAAGCCATGGGGGATGACGGTCGTCGGCGACGAGCTGCGCGTCGTCACGGGCGAGGGGCCGGCCGACGACCGTTGGATCCGCCGGTTCGTCCCGGGCCACGGCTTCAAGAGCGAAGGCTCGTTCCGCGCCCCGGACGATACCGGATCGCAGCTTGGGTGGGACGGGGACCGGCTCTACGTGAGCCAGTGGTACAACCGCCGAATTCTCGCCCTCGACGAACGCGGCTCGGTCAGCCGCACGATCGCGGTACCGCACGAGATCTGCGGCCAGGTCGTGATCGAGGGCCGCTTCTATCTGGTCACGACCGACGACGAGGACTCAGGCGTGTATTGGCTCACCCGCGTCGATGCGCGCGGCGCGACGCCGGTCTGCGAAGACGTCGCGCGCATCCCGTTCGACGCGCGGGCGCTGACCTTCGACGGCGAGCGGTTCTGGACGAACCACCGCGAAGCCGACCAGATCGTGGCCTTTGCGCGCCCGGACGCGTAAACGGCCGTGAAGATCCTGCTGGTCGACGACTCGCGCGTCGCGCGGGAGCTCACCGCATGGTACCTGCACGACATGGGCCATCCCGTCGTGCAGGCGCCCGACGGCGAAACGGCGCTTGCAATGTTCGCCGAAGAGCAGCCCGATCTCGTGCTGCTCGACGTCGAGATGCCCGGGATGAACGGGTACGCGGTCGCGCGCGAGATGCGCAGCCGCGCCGAAGAGAGCCGTTGGGTCCCGATCATCTTTCTGAGCGGCCGCGTCGCCGACGACGACGTCGTGCTCGGGATCGAGGCTGGCGGTGATGACTACATCGCGAAGCCGGTCAGTCCGGTCGTGCTGCGCGCAAAGCTCAACGCGATGCGCCGCATCACCGACATGCAGCAGCGGCTGCTGGAGATGAGCCGCCAGCTGCAGCACGTCAACCGCGAACTCAACGAGCTCTCGTCGTCGGACGGGCTGACCGGGATCGCGAACCGGCGCGCGTTCGACCGGTCACTCGAACTCGAATGGCAGCGCGGTCTGCGCAGCGGGAGCTCGCTCGCGCTGATCATCGGCGACGTCGATTTCTTCAAGCGGTACAACGACACGTACGGACACCAGAGCGGCGACGCGTGCCTGCGCGCCGTCGCTTCCGCGCTCGCCGCAAGTTCGCGACGACCGACCGACCTCGTCGCGCGGTTCGGCGGAGAAGAGTTCGCGATGCTGCTTCCCGAGACGTCGCTCTCCGGCGCGATTTCCGTCGCCGAGCGGCGGGTAGCCGCGATCCGGGAACTCGCGCTGCCGCACGCGCAGTCCGACGTCGCGGCGCACGTCACGATGAGCTTCGGGGTCTCCGCGTGCGTCGCAACCCACGCGCTCACGTCGGACCGGCTGGTCGAGGCGGCGGACGCCGCGCTCTACGAGGCGAAGTCGCGCGGACGCGACCGGGTCGCCTCCAATCCGCTGGACGTTCAAATCGGCGGGTAGCCCCCAAGGTCGCTGCAAAGGGTTCGCATGCCGCGGCCAGCGAAGCGCCGCGCGATGGCATACGACCGCGTCCGGGTGCGGCGAGAACCACATCCCAATCGGCCCCACGCGGGCCCCGCGCGTCCCGAGGCGTCGTCAGCGTCCGGCCCGCGGCGTCATCGGCTGCAAAGCCTGACGGATGCGCCCGGCGGGCCCGTGCTGCAGGGACGGTTCCGGATGGACAACACCGGTTCGCTCGACTACGACGGATCCGACATCGGTCCCGACCTGACCGACCCCGACGTCGAGTCGTTTCTCGACAGCTTGGCAGACGACGCGAACTTCTCGACCACCCAGGTCGACAAGGTGAAGACGGTGATCGAAGCGGGCCCGCTGTACGTCTTCGACGGGCTCACGCACCTCACGAACTGGACCGTGAGTCCGGGGCTCTTCCCGCCGCAGCTCGAGCACGACAATGCGGGGGCGCAGATGCTCGACGACGTCTCCGGCGACTTCGGCAGCACGTTCAAGAAGAAAGGCGTCGCGTTCTCCGGCTCGCGCGTGTATTCGGTCGCACACTCGGAAGGCGCGTCGTCGGTGTGGGCGATGCAGAACAGCGCGACGGGGAACATCCCCAAGGGCCATCAGCAGATCGTCAAAACCTGGGCGCCCCCCGATCTGAGGATCCCGATCACGTTCCCGTCGAACACCAAACGCGAAACGGACAAGGTGGGACTCAACCGACCCACCGTGATGAGCGCGAACGCCCACGCCGAAGTCAACGAGATCGTGCAGCACGCCTATCGTGCGCTGAACGTGCTGCACATGTCGCCGCACGACGTCGGGCTGATGTTCGGCAGCGACATTCAGCACTGCGCCGAGTGCTATTGGGCCGCCCATGCGGTGTGGAAGAAGGGCAACAAGACGCCCGTCAACGCGACGGGCTGCGGCAACAGGCTCTTCGACCGCTGGCGCGAGCCGTGGAGCGGTTTCTACGCCGCGTACGGCGACAACCCGTTCCGCCAGAGCAACGGCACGTTCCGCCAAGGCTTCGCGAAGGGCGAGTTTCCGGCATCGACGCTCAATGCGGCGGTCTCCGGTTCGGTCGGCAACATCTACGTCTGAGCCGCCCCCCGAGGGTTCCCCGGCGGCCGGCGCCGAATCGTCCGGCAAAAGGGGTGTATATGCGGGTGCTTTCGGCCGCCGTCATGTGCGCGGTCTTCGTTTCGTCGGCCGTCGCCCCGGCACGCGCGGCGCTGGTCCCGACGGGTGCGCTCCATGCCGGCGACAAGCTCAAGGTCACGGTGTTCGATCACGCCGATCTGAGCATCGAGACCACGATCTCCAACGCCGGTCAGATTGTCGTGCCGCTCGCGGGCAGCGTTCAGGCCGAGGGCCGTCTCCCGCAGCAGGTCTCGCAGACGATCGTCGACCGGCTGCGCTCGTATCTGGTGAGCCCGTCGGTCGACATCAGCATCGTCGCGCCGAACACGACCGCGTTCTACGGCGGGATCGCGAACGGCACGATCGCGCTGCGTCCCGGCGAGACGCTAGCGATGGCGGCGAACGACGCGAAGCTGCCGCCGGTTGCCGATCTGCGCCGCGTGTCGCTGATTCGCTTCGGCCAGACGGCCGGTACCTTCGACCTCGTCGCGATGCGTGTGTCGGGCGATCCGGGGCCGCTGTTGGAAGCGAACGACGTGGTGAGCTTCGTGCCGAACCCGGTCGCGATCGCGATCAGCGGCGCGGTCGACGCACCGGTCGTCGCTTATCTCGCGGCGGGCGAGCCGCTCGGGAACGCGTTGACGCAAGCCAAACTCGCCAAAGATGCGAACCTGCAGCGGATCGCCGTGGTGCAGCCCACCGCCACGATCGTCGCGGCGCTCAACGCCCCGCTGTTCGCGCAGCCCGGCGCGACCGGCTGGTCGATCGTGGTCCCGCACGCCTCGCACGTGACGATGCTCGGCCTCGTCGCAAAGAGCGGCGACGTCACGCTGGCCGGTGACCAGTCGCTGGTCACCGCGATCTCGCTCGCCGGCGGCGTGGCGAAAGGCGGCGATCTGGCGCACGTCATCGTGCTCGGCCCCGACGGGAAGAGCAAAGGGATCTACGACGTCACGAAGTTCGCACGCGGCGATTTCGCCGCCAACCCCGCTCTCGCCGACGGTGACCTCGCCTACGTTCCGCTGCAGCCGAAGACGCCGGTCTTCCTGCAGCCCAAAGTCCTGCTGCTGACCGCACTGTACGTCGCCAAAAAGTACCTCCATCTGGAGATCCCGCCGAAGTGACGCCTGCCAAGATCGGTCCCATCCTGCTCGAAGCGTTGCGGCGGTTCTGGATCGCCGTGCTGGTGTTCTTCGCCGCCGGCATCGTGCTCGGCGTCGCCTCGTACACGAGAAACGTTCCCGCGTTCGTGAGCTACCGCGCGACGGCGCTGCTCGGCATCGCACCGGTCGCCGCGCCCGGCGTCACGCCGCCGTGCACTGCGAGCGGGATTCCGACGCTCGCGCGCAGTCCCGACGCGATCGGCGTCAACCCGCCGCGCACCTCCCACGTCACGGCGAGCGTGGAGACGCCGACGCTCGTCGACGTCATCGCGACGAGCGGAAACCTGGTCCAAGCGTCGCACGATGCGAACGACGCGGCGACCAATCTGGCGATCTACTGCAACGCGCGCATCGACTCGGCGTTCTCCGCCCAAGTCGCCGCACTCGATCGGCAAGCCGCCGATCAGCAGCACGTGCTGGCCGGCCTCGACACGAAGACGATCGCCGCGAGCACGACGGCGGCCGACACCACGGCGATCCGCAAACAGCTCGACGACCTGCAAACCAAACACGACACGCTCGAAGACAAGTGGGCGGCGCAGATGGTCGTCGCCGCCTCAGCCTCGGCGGGCCTGGTCAGCCTCCAGCCGGTCGCGTACGACGAAGTCCGCGCGGCGAACACCCGCTACGCCGCGCTGCAGAAGCAGTACAACGCCGACGCGGCGCTCTACGACCTCATCGCGTCGCAGTACCGGCCGACCGCGCCGCGCGTGATCGATCTGGGCGCGCGGGTAGCGACCGATCGCGCGATGCTCGAGAGCCTGCGCGTGCGCCTCGACGTCCCCTCGAACCTGATGCTCAGCGCGACCTACGCCAAGGCGTATGCCGCCGCGCAAACCGCAGGGTCGGACGCCGCGCAGCTGCGCGCGCAGGTCGACCTCTACGATCAGCGCATCGCCAAGCTCAAGGCGACGCTCCCCAGCGGCGTCGATCAGACCGCCGTCCGCGCCGCGCAGCGCGAGAGCACGGTCGCCGAGAAGACGTACGCGACGCTCGCGACCCAGGCGGCCTCCGTGCGGGCGGAAAAAGCGCGGCTCGCCGCGTCGCCGGCGGTCACCGTCGCCGGCGCGAGCACGAGCGACACCGTCGTCACGCTCGGGACGCGCACCGCGGCGCTCTTCGCGCTCGGCGTCGTGCTCGCGTTCCTGCTGCTCGGCATCATCGTCGCGGTGATCGCGCTGCTGCTCGACGACCGTCTGATCACGACCGCGCAGATCACCAAGCTCTACGCGAAACCCGTCATCGCGACGCTGCAGCCGAAAGGAAAGGCGTGAACGGCGAGACGGACCCGGGTTTCACCAGCATCCGCACGACCCTGCAGTCCGCGCTGCGCATGCCGTTCACGGTCGCGGTGACGTCCTCGCGTCCCGGCGACGGCAAGACCGAGATCGCGGTCGGCACGGCGCGTGCGTTCGCCGCGGCCGGCTACGCAACGCTGATCGTCGATGCGAACCCGCAGTCGCCCGACGTCGCGCGCGCGCTCGAGCTCGCCGCGCTGCCGGCGGCAACGGCGCTCGATGCCGACCCGTTTCCGGCCCCGGTCGTGACGGCGGGTCTCCCCGACGCGCTCTCGATCGCCTCGTTCCAGCTGCTCGACGATGCCGCGAACGCGGCGCTGCGGGCGTTCGTCGCCCGCGCCCGCGCACGGTACGCGGTGACGATCTTCGATACCGCCGACGTCGACGACGGTCCGTTTCCCGCCGCGTGCTGCGCGGCGGTCGACGGCGTGATGCTCGCGGTGCGCTACGGCCGGCGCCGGTCCGCCGAAGACCAGCGTCTCATCGCGACCATCGAAGGCGCCGGCGGCCGGGTGATCGGCTCCGTTCCAACGCGATTCCCCGCGCGCGCCGCACGCTAGCGGGCCCGCGCGGAGTCTAGCCGCTCAGGTCGCGCAGGCTGTGGGTCGGCATCGCGCCGGCGCGGGCGCCCATGACGTCGGCTTCGTGCTCGAGCGCGGGATCGTCGTTGACGGCGTGCCCGCCGACGGAGATCGTCGGCGTGACGCGGCCTTGCCGCTGCTGCACCGCGTGCCACGCTTCGTGCGCGAGGTGCTGGTCCTGACCCGGCGCCAGGTGGATGTCGTTCCCCTGCGTGTACGCAAGCGCGCCGACCGACGCCGGGCGGCTCGAACCGTACACGACCCGCACGTCGTCGAGATTTTGGCCGGAGAGCGACTCGAGTCCGGCGCGCAACTGCGCCGGGAGCCCGTCAGGGCGAGTGGTGCGTGCTTGCGGCTCTAGCCGTTCCATGCTCTGCTCCCTCGTGACGATGATGCCGCGTATGGCGGAAGACGCGCAGGCGGTCGACGATCGCGCACGCCCACACGCCTGCCGACGGCCGTCCGGCGATCGTGCCGGCGACGGCGTAGAGCACGCCGTCGATCGCGGCGACGCCGCACTCCTGGGCTTTCAGCGCCGGCAGCGCAACTCCGTCCTCGAACCGCACGCGGATGCGTTCCGCCGCGTCCCCGTCGCGATCGAGCACCGCGAACTCGTCGGGCCCGACGAGCGCCGCGGCCGGCGCCCGCTGCGGCTCGGCGAGCATCGCCGCGCCGGACCAGCCGCCGGTGCGCAAGTGCAGCCGGTCGACGCGCGCCGTCGCGCGCCCGGCCCGGTCGAACACGTTCGCCGCGATCGCGCCGCCGCTGACGTACACCGCTCCGCGGATCGCGACGGCCCCCGCGTCCGCGCGCCGCTCCGGCATCCGCCCGATCGAGCGCGACCGTCCGGCGTCGAGATCGTACGTTTCGAACGTGCTGCTGAGGTGCCGCAAGCCGAACCATGTGCGCCGTTCGCCGCCGCAGACGACCAGCGTGCGGCCGGCGACAGCGGCGATCGCGCGCGAGCGGCCGATGCGCAGCGGGGTCGTCAGCGTCTCCCACTGCTGGGCGTGCGCGTCGTAGACGTCGATCGCGCGAAGCGGGCGCCTCCGCTCGTCGGTGCCGCCGACGACGTAGAGCTTGCCGTCGGCCGCGACGAGCGTTGCGCCGGTGCGCCGCCTCGCGTAACGGGGGCAGGCTTTCCAGGAAGCTTCGGGATCCGAGGTGTCGAGTGCGTACAGGTCGCCGCTCGGGAAGAGCGCGTAGAGAACCCGCTCGATCGCGGCGGCTTGCGCCGGCCCGCCGGCCGGCGCGTCGCGGAGCGAGCGCCATGCCGGCCGGTCGACCGCGGCCTCGACGATCGCCCCGGTCGCCTCGTATCCGTCGGGCTGATGGCGCGCGAGCAGCAGCACGGTGTCGGGCAGCGTGGCGTGCACCGCCGCCGGGGGTGACGGCTGCGCCGGCGCGGCCGGCGAAAGCGCCGGAACGGCCGCAGGCTCGGCACGGTGCGGTTCCGTCGCCACCGGCGAAGCCGGCGCCTGGCGCGGCTCCTCGGGGCGCATGTCCGCCGCAGCGTCGACGAGCTTGCGCAGATCGGCCGTGACCGCCGGCACCCCGTCCGCGCCGATCGTCAGCGTCGCGAGCGGCGCGTAGGCGTGCGTGATCCCGAACGGCGGACGGTATACCGCGGCGCCGTTCGCGTCGGTCGGCCAATCCAGCCGATGTGCCGGTGCGGCGTCCGCGCGGATCATCGCGTTCCAGAAATCGCCGCTCCGATACGTTCCGACGGCGGCGAACCGGACGCCGAGTTCGTTCGCCGCGAACGGGCGCGCGGCGCCCGCGTCGACCGGGATCACCCCGTCCCACGCGCGCAGCGTCGCGCCGGGTCCCGGGTCCGGCAGCGCGCCCGCCAGATCGACCACGACCGTCCCGGGCGAGTCGGTGTTGATCGCGTCGATCCGGGTGAGGATCCCCGGTTTCGCAGCCGCGATCCAGGCGGGACTCGTGACGACGACGATCGCCTCGACCCCCAGCAGGCCGCTGCGCATCGCTTCGTCGCGCAGGAACACGCGGGTGCTGCCCTGCTGCTTGACGATGTCGACGATGCTGAAGATGCCGTGCGCGTTTTCGCGCGACCACAACATGCTGGCGATCGGGCGCACCCGCAGCGCCGGCGGCGCGTCGGGCGGAACGTCGTCGACCGCGTAGACGCTCCCGCGATCGTCGCAGGCGGCGATGACGCGCATCGTCGCGGCGCCCGCCGCGGTTCGCGTGCCGACGATTTCGAGGAAGGTCCCCGACGGCCAAGGCGCCTGCACCCCGCCCACGGTGAGCGTGCCGCGCGACGTTCCGTCTTCGCGCTGCAGGTCCGCATCGTATCCGCTGGGATCGTCGTCGGTGAAACCGGCCGCTCCGCCGGCGTGGACTTCGAAGCGGTACAGCGCGTTGTCGGGAAGCTGACCGGGATCGGCGGTGATCGCGATCTCGCCTCGATCCTCGTTCGCGGCGTACCCGGCGGAGAGCTGGGTCGGGCCGAACGCGCCGACCGCGACGCGCGCGACGGTGCCGACGCGTCCGGTCGTGTCGACGCCGCCGAGCGCGACGTCGGCGATCGACGGATCTTCGAACGCGCTGACGTACTGGTCCCACACGTCGACGAACGCGAAGAGCGGTCCGTCCGTCGGCTGCTGCGGGACGCCGTCGCTCGCGCCGAGCAGAACGTGCAGGCGCTGCTCGCACAACCGGCCGTCGACGTAACAGCGGCCCGGACCGACGCACAGCGACGCCGTGCCCGGGCGAAGCTCGGGCCGGCTCTGCGGATCGTAACGCCACGCGCGTTCCGGTGCGTAGCCTTCGACGCTGCGCCCGTCGGCGGGCGGAACGCCGCCATGCCGCAGGAAGGCCGAGACGACGTCGTCGCGCACGAGCCGCCGCCGCCACACGGCGAGCGATTCGAGTTCGCCGAGCGGTCCGGCGGGCGCGCCGTCGGGCTCCGCGGTCGCCCCGATGAGGAACGGCACGTCGCCGGCCGAGGCGGGCTGCGCGCGCGCGGCGACGCGCACGTCGAGCGCGCCGTCGATCCAGATCTCCACCGCGTCGGCGGTGCACACGGCGACGACGTACGAGAACGCGTCCGGACGCAGTGCGCAGCGGGAGACGGTCGTCTCCCAGGCCGTCGCATTCGCGACCGCGCGCTCGAGGTGAATGCGCTGCTGCGCGTCCAGACCGACGCGCACTTCGCCGCGATCGGCGGCCAGCCGCCGCGCGGCGATCGTGCGAACGCCGCCGCCGCTCGCCGGTGCCGGTTTGATCCAGAACTCGATCGAGAAGGGCGTGCGCCGGCCGCTCGCGTCGACCGAGAGGGAACCCGTGACGTCGATCGCCGGGAGCGCGGTTCCGGCGTCGATCGCGCAGCCGTGATGGACGTGGATGCCGAAACCCGCGCGCTCGCGCGGCGCGACCGCGCGCGCGATCAGGCCGCCGTGCCCGAAGATGTCCGCCATCATCGTGCGCAGCCGGTAGTCGATGATCGCTTGCTGCTCGTTCCAATCGGCATCGAGCTGCATGCGGCCTTGCTGCGCGACGACGCGTGAGAAGCGCCGTTCGTCAAAGACCGCGCGGGAAACGTCGCCCTTCATAACACCCTAATCAAGACCGGTACTCGATGCGCGCCGACACGGTATCCGGTAAGAATTCGTCGATCGCGCGCCGCAGGTTCGCGACGCGCCATGCTTCCGCATACTGTGCGAACGCACCGATCTCCCATCCTTCCGAACCGCCGCGCCGCACCGCCGCCGGCGCGTCGTCCCGCAGGCGGGCGAAGCGGGGGCGTCCGAACGCGGAGCCGGAGAGGATCTGCCGCGTGGTCTCCACGCAGCCGTAACGGACCGGGGTCACCGAGCGTGGGCGCAGGAGGCAGAAGCGCACGTAGCCCGTGTGGGTCGCTCCGGCCCGCAGGCCGCCGTCGAAGAGCGTGTCCTCGGCGATCACGTCGTGCGCGCGGACCAGCGCGAGGAAGGTGACCCGCCGCGCGGTCAGCGACGACGCGCTGCGCGTCGAGTCGGTGACGATGCTGTCCTCGAGGGTGATGTCGCGACCCTCGAGGAGCTCGATGGCGCCGGCGATCGAGCGGTCCAAATGGATCGCGGCGCCGTCCCGGCTGGCGGCCGTGGCCACCAGCGTCACCGCCCCGGGGGTCGCCGGGCGGAGCGTCGAGCGCGTCACGTGCAGCTCCGCCTGCGGCCCGGCCACCACGCTGCCGCGCAGCACCACGCCGCGCAGATGGATCCGGCAGCGCGCGGCCGGCTCCAAGCGCAGCGTGCCGATCAGCGCCGGCCGTCCGCCCGGCGCCGACTCGATCGTGAGCTCGCAGCGCGAACCGGCCGGCGGCGTGAACGTCCACTCCGCATCGAGCGGCCGAAACGTGCCGGAATCGGGGAGCACGATACGGACCGTGCCCGGCATCGTCGCCGCGCGCGCCAGCGCGGCGTCGAACGATGCGACGACCTCGTACGGCTCGCCCTCGCCGCTGTGCCCCCTCGGAGCGTCCTGCGCGGGCGAGCCGACCACGAACGTCGCGTCGAACGCACCGTCCCACGGCCGCGACGGGGGCGCGCCGCCGATCCCGTCCTGCGCGATCGGCAGATAGTCGACGAACAGCGGCCGGTCGTCGGGCGCCAGCAGCCGTCCGAGTTCCGGGTCGGCGATCGCGGTGCCCGCAGGCGGCGGTGGCACGTCCCAGTTCTCCAGGTCTTCGATCTGGATCGCGAGCGGGATGCGTTCGGTGCCGTCGAGGCGGTATACGTGAAAGCCGAGGTCCGCCCAGCGATCGTCGGCGAGCATCCGCCGTGCGTGCCGGCGCGTCTGCGGCACCGTCGCGCGCGCACCCGAAGAACCGCCGCGATCGACCGGCCGCATCAGGACGACCTCGTCGCCGAGCGGGTTGAACGTGCGGCGGCGACCGGCGGGATCCGCGGGATCGATCCACGCTTCGGCGCCCTCGACGGGCACGGAACGGGCGCGCCACACTTCGACGTGCGCGGAACGCACGCCGTGCAGGGCGTCGCGGACGTCGATCGAGCGCGGCGCCGCTCCCGCGCCGCGTTTCGTGACGCGCACGAAACCGGGACGCGCCGCGCCGGAGCCATCGACCCGCACCGTCGTCGCCTGCTCGATGACGCCGTCGAGGAGCTGTACCGTCCAGCCCGTCGCATCGCCGGCGAAGCCGTCGAAGGCCGCCGCCGTCCCTTTCGTCTGGCGGTAGTGCACGATGTTGGCGACCAGCGAACGCGCGTCCGCGCCACGGTTCGCGAGCTGCGCGACTTCCGGGAGATCGAACGGCTCCGCGAGCAGCGGCAGCGCTTCGAGCGCGCACGTTTCGACGAACCAGTCGTCGTAGAGCGCGGCGACGTCGCCCTCGAGCGCATCGTATTGCGTCTGCAGGATCGCGAAGAGCGCCTCGAGTGCCGGCGCGACGCCCGGATCGCCGAGCATCGCGATCTCGCGATCGCGCCGGCGGTAGAGGCTGGGGAGGAAGTCGTACAACAGCCTGCGTTCGCTCATGCGCGCACCTCGCGCCCGAGCGGCTCCTGCGTCAGCGTGATCCCGTCCGGATCGATCGTCAGCAGCGTCGGCGGTTCGCCCGGCCGCTCCGACCCCGACACCGTTTCTGCGTTGCGCGGGATGGTGCCGGTTTCGTACAGCGCGACGAGCTGCACGGCGCCGACGCCCGGTACCCGCTGCAGCGCGTCGATCGCCGCGGCGGCGGTGACGTCGCCGCCGAGCGTTCGGTTTTCGAACGCGAACGCCTCGAGCAGCGCGCGCTGCGCGTGCTGCCGCCGATCGGTCGCGTCACCGGCCGCGACGTAGAGCGTTGCCGCGACTCGGAACGTGCGCTTGCGGCAGGCGACGAGCGCGATCGACCAATCGAAGGCGCCGTTCGCGCGCAGCGCGGCGAGCAGCGCCCGCTCGTCGACGCTCTCGCCGTCGCGCGCGGCGTAGGTCACCACGAACGAACCGGCGGCGAGACGCCGGGCGACGTCGACCTTGGCGACCCCCGGCCACGCGCGCACGAAGTCGACCAAATCGCGGCGCGAAACGATGCGGTCGAAGGCGATCATCCCGAGCGGTACGTCGCGCCGCAGATCGGCCAAGTCATCCGCCGCCGCACCGCCCGATGCGGGGAGCGGATTGCGGACCTTCTCGACGCTCGGCAGCAGCTTCTGCAGCAGGGTCAGCCGGTTCGCGCCGACGTTGCCGTCGGGTCCGGCGCCGAAACGGTAGCGCGCGACGATGTTGTCGGTGCCCCGGGGCAGTCGCGTGCCGTGTTTGCCGTCGCCGAAGATCAGCGTGGTCGAACCGTCGTCCTGCTGGCGCAGCGTGTACGCGCGCGCGTGGCGGTCCGATTCCGTCACGCGGCGCACGTACCGCCAGCGCAGACCGCGGTCGACGCCGCCGCGGCCGGGCGCGCGCACCGTACCGGGCGCGTCACCGTCGAGATCCGAACGAACCCACACGTCGATCGCGGGTTCCGGCCGCGCAGCGCCCGCGCGCATGAGGTACGTCAGCGGCTTGCGCGTCAGCGACGCGCGTTGGGCGGGATGCGAGGGGTCGCCGCTGGCGATCGTTTCGTCGGTGGCGATCGTCGCGCCGTGCGTCGCGCCGACGACGTTGGCGAGCACCGTCACGGTGCGCGGATCGAAGGCCAGGCGCAACGGCTCGCGCAGCACCACCGACGCGGCGTCGTGAACGGCGATCTGCGCGCGCTCCGCGACGACCGGTGCCGCGGCGCGAGCGCGCAGGTACCACAGTTCGTCCGCGCGCGCGCCGAGGACGGCGCTCGCGGCGCCGCCTTTCGCCAACTCCCACCGCAGAACCGCATTGACGGTCTCGCCGCCGGCGGGAAGCGGGCGTGCGCGAACGTCGAAACGTTCGACTTCGAACGCGTCGAGCCGCCGCGCCCCGTCGCGCCGCAGCAGCACTAGCGGCAGCTCGTCCCCGGCGTCCAGACGCCACGCGCGCCCTTGCGCTTCGACGACGACCTCGGCGGTGTCGAGCTTGGCACCGATCACCCGCTCGAGCCCGTCGCGCAGGCTGGGTGCCAGCATCCCGGCGTCGAGCAGCTCCACCTCGAGCGCGTCGTCGGCGACGGTGCCGCGCCACTTCCGCATCGGGACGCCTTCGGATTCGCCGGCAACGGGCGTCGCGCGGAACGCGACCACGACCGTAGCGTTGCCGTCCCGATACGGAAGAAACGCGGCGACGGCCGTCGCGGCGCCGGCATCGAGCGGCGCGCCGTCGAGCGTGATGCCGCGGCCGTACTCCGCCGCGAGCAGGCTCGGCGCGTCCGTCCCGCTCGCGCCGGCGATCGGCAGCAGCGCGCGCACGTCGCCGGAACGCATGCTCGCTGCGGCCGGCTCCCAACCGCCCGTTCCGAGCCGCCACGTGCCGCCGCCGCGCGTCCCCGCATACGCGACGCCGGCGTGGAACGCGACCGCGTTGACCGCGCGCGGCGTGAAGCCGGGCAGTAGGGTCCACGTGCCGGACGGCGAGCCGGCGAAGACGCCGCCGCTGGTCGCCGCGAGGAGCTGCGTCGCATCGGCCGCGATCGCGGCGACTTCGACCGCGTCGAGTCCCGGCATCGGTTCCCAGCGCCCGTCGGCGCGCAAGGCGAGCGCACCGCGTTCGAGGCACGCGGCGAGTCCCGCGGATGGGCCGTCCCACGCCAGCACGCGCCGGATCGCGCCGCGCAACCCGGCCGAATGCCAGGCATCGTCCCGATACACGACGACGCCGTCGTCGCCGCGGCCGGCGGCGTAGATGCGCCCCTCGAACGATGCCAGCGTCGTGACGGGAAACGGCGGCGGAGCGAGCGCGTTCCACTCCGGTTCGTCGGCGAGAACGTCGTCGCACTGCCAGACGCCGTCGAAGCGCGCCAGGATCGCTCCGCGCGGGCCGGCAGCGATCGCGGCGTCGACGTCGAGGTCCGGCGCGAACGCGCGCGGCGTTCGTTCGGCGACGGCGGGCGGCGTGCCGGCCGCGAAGCGGATCGTCAGCGAGCGGCCGGCGAGCCCGCGCAGCACCGCCTGCGGCGCGCGCCCTTCGAGGATCGCCGCGCGCCCGCCGGCCAGACGCGGGATGCCGCGCCGCACCGGAACCGCGTCGGAGGGCGGCGCGAGCGCCCCGCGCCGCACGCGCACCGCTTCGCGCGAACGCGCGCCGAGGTGCACGATCGCGTCGCGCGCGGTGACGTCGCCGTCCAGCGCTTCGTCGAGCGTGACGACCGTTGCGATCCCCGCCATACCGTAGGCGCTCAGCATGCGCGTTGCGCTCGCGCGCACGTGATAGACGTCGCTTGCGATCGCGTCGCCGTCCTTGCCGATCACCAGGACGTCGCCGGCGTTGAGCGTCACCGCGCGATCGAGCCACAGCGTCGTACCGCGCAGCGGTCCGGCGAGACCCGGCCACTCGCGGGCCGGGTTGTCGATCAACGGCGAGGCGGCCGCGATGCAGCCGTCCGGGTCGACGGCGACCGCGGAGATGCGCGACGGCGAGACGTTCGCGTGACGCGTCCACGTCGCGCCCGCGTCGCTGCTGGAGAAGATGTCGCAGCCGACGCCGACGGCGATCGTCTCGCCGTCCGCCGCCAGCGCGCGCGGCGTCGCGTCGATGAAGAGCACTTTGCTCCACGTCGCGCCGCCGTCGTCGGAAAGAAACACGCCGCCCGGACCGGCGGCAGCGAACCGGCCGCGCGGCAGCGCGGCGAGGTGCGCGACGTTCCCGAGACCCTCGATGCGCTCCCAGCGCCGGTTCGCGCCGCCGCGATAGACGCCGTACGTCGTCGTCACGAATAGCAAGCCGGTCGGCGGGTCGAGGACGATCGACGTCGCGGCGCACGCGGCGTAGCCGGTCTTCGGATCGGTTCCGGGAAAGCCGTCGTTCCGCCACGACCATGCATCGCCGTTGAGCGGGATGCTCGCGACGCCGCGATCGGTCGCGACGTAGACGAGCGGGACGTCGCTGCTCTCGTCGAGCGCGATGCCGCGAATCGGCAGCGACGGCAAGCGGCGCGCGCCGCGCGCGGCCGGTTCCCCGCCGATGCGCAGCCACGTCACGCCGTCGTCGATCGAGACGAGGACGTCGCCGGTCGTCGTTCCGGCGGCGATGCGGCCGCTCGAACCGGCGGCGAGGCTCTGCAGGGTGAGGCCGGGAGCGGGTGTGACGGCGGTCCACGCTTCGCCGGGCGCGCGGCGCACGAACGTCCCCGGCGTGATCCCATACCATCCGTCGCGCGACGCGGCGAGCGCGAACGGGCTCGCATCGAGACCGTCGTTGGCGCCGCTCCACGACTCACCGTTCCACACGCGGACGCCGCCGAGCGCGTAGCGCCGGCGATCGGCCGCCGAGGCGAGCTCGAACGGCGGCGCGAGCGCGCCGAACGGCCGCACGCGCACGTCGAGGACGAGCACCTCGCGCAGCACCGGACCGGAGCGCGGCCGCAGCGGCGCGCGCCAGCGAATCAGCGTGCGATCCCGCGGCGCGTCGACGATCACGTCCGCCACGATCGCCGCGTAGTCGATCGGCTCGCCGGCCGTCCCCGTGCGCAGCACGATCGCGTCGCCCGGCGCGACGGGCTGCGTGCCGGCGAGCACGATGCGGGTCGCCGACGGCGCCAAGCGGGTGACCACCGGCGCGTCGTCCATCGCCGCGTCCATTGCGTTCCAGGCCGCGTGCGCCGGCAGGTCGGCGTCGGTTTCGAAGATCGCCGGCAGCGCGCCCTCGGCCGGGACGTTCCCGACTGCGGTGCGGGCCGGAATCGTCACGAGCGCGCCTTGCGCGGACTGTGCGATGGTGAACGCGAGATCGGCGCTCGCGGAGACCGCGGGCCGCGGTTCGTGACCGACCGAACGCGCGATCGCGTACGCGGAGATCGCCTCGCGCGCGCTCGAGAGCGCGCGCTCGTCGTCGATCCGTTCTTGATAGAAGGTCAGCACGTCGCCGGTGACCGCCCATGCGTCGAGGATCGCGCCGAGCGGGCCGCTGCGGCCGACTTCTTCCATCAGCGCGAGCGGGTTCTCGCGCACGCCTTCGGCGACGCGCACGGTCGGCGCGGCGAGCGCAACTTGCATCGCACGGCGCAGATCTTCGAAGGTCCGGTGCCGATGTCTCATGCGCGCAGGGTGACGAGCGGCCGCCCGCCGGTCGAGAGGCCGTCCGCATCGACGATCTGCGGCACCTCGGTCGGGCCGAACGCGATCGCACCCTTGGCGCGCATGTCCGGTCCGCCGACGCGGCGGAACGTCGTCAAGGCTGCGTCCGCGACGCCGGGCGTGCGCATCGCCGCGGCGATGAACCAGCTCGCGTAGAGCGTCGAGCCCAGGGTGAGCCGTTCGGCGGCGATCGCGGCCGTCGCGGCGGCGGTGACGCGCCGCTGCACGTCGCTCGGACTCGCGCCGGGCCGGCACCGCACCTCGAGCGCGGCGAGCACGCCGATGCGCCGGGGATCGCGCACCGTCACGTCGGTTCCGATGATCCGCGCCGCTTGCAGCGCTTCGCCGACGCGCGCGCGCAGGTCGGCGCTCGATCCGTCGCCGTCGACGAAGACTTGCACCGTCGTTCCGCTGCCCGTCCAGCGCCTGCGCGCGGCGGCGGCACGGACGCCGTCGACGTCGCGGGCGCGGCGCACGTAGTCCTCGTCGGTGACGCAGCGCTCCGGCCGGCGGTTGCGCACGAGTTCCGGCGCCTCGCGGCGCGCTTCGTCTTGATCCTGCCGTTCGGCGCCGCCGTAGGAGGCGAGGGGGTTGCGCGCGGCGACCGGCGTGCCGTCTTTGAGAGGTTCGGCGAAGCGGATCGCATCGGGGCCGACGTGACCCGCCAAGCCGTACCCGCGCCGGTACGACAGCCGGAAGCGCGACGACGCGAGCGGACGCGCTCCGCTGCGCCCGTCGCCGAAGCGCAGGAGCACGCTGCCGTTCCGTTCGATCTCGACGACGAACGCGCGCTCGAACGGATCGGCGCCGACGAGATCTTCGCGCGCCTTCCACTCGCGCCGGCGGCCGAACGGGTACGAGACGGCCGTGATCTGCGGCAGGGCGTTGTAGGCCCGGATCGTCTTCGCGCCGGCGGCGACCGCAACGCCGCTCGCTGCGTAGGGAACCGCGAAGGTGAGGTCCGGAATGTACGCGCGCACGATCCCGCGCACGTCGATCTCGTACCACTCCGGGTCGTCGAACGTCAAACCGTAATCGGCCGGAATCATGTTTCCGAGCACGCGGGCCGGCGACTCTCCGCGTGCGTTCGGCCGCAGCGCGTACGATGCGCGCAGGGCATCCTCGGCGTGCCAGGTGATCTGCGTGAGGCAGCGGGTGGGATCGCCGCTGGGGTGATCGTCGTACCGCAGGCCGTCGGCGCGCAGGCGCACGGCCTGCCGATGACCGGGCGGTGCGGTCGCGCCCGTGCGCGGGTCGAAGTGCTGCTCGAAGACGAGCACGTCGCCGGCGCGCAGCGCGGCACTGCGCGGTCCGTCGACGACGGCGGTGGTCCGGCCGGCCGGCAGTTCGGTTTCGGCGCCGCCGAAATCCCAAATCGTCATCCCGCATTGCGCCGGGTCGACCGTGCGCTCGCACAGCGCCTCGAATCCGAGCGGATCGACCTGCGCGTCGGTCGCGGTGTGAAAGGCGTGGCCGCGCGGGATCGTCATCACCTGCTCCGGGCAGACGTGCATCCAGACGCGCGGCGTGCATCCCTCGTACAGGCGGTAACTGAGCAGCCGCGCGTGCCGGCGCACGGAGACGCGCCGGCGCGCGGTGTCGAGATACGCTTCCGTTGCGACGGCGTCCTGAAAATACGCGAGGTTGTCCGCCGCGTAGGCGAGGACGTCGACGATCGCGATGCCGGCGTCGGCCGCGTGCGTTTCGCGCGCGTGCGGCAAGTCGTGCCGCACCGTGTCGAGCATCAGCTGTTTGAACGAGCGAAAGTCGCGATAGAGGTAGTTCGCGAGCATGGGCGCCGGCGGATCGCCGGCCGCCGGAGCCGCCGGCGTGCCGGGATCGAACGGCGCTTGATCGACGCCCCACACGACGTCGACCGCGTCGAGCCCGGGGACCAGCCCGTCCACGCGGATCGTGAAGCGGCCGGAGGACACGTCGGGCGGCGGCACGATTCCGAGCACGATCGACGGTTCGCTCGGGATCGCGACGGCGGAGTCGACGCGCAGCGCCGTCTCTTCGGCATCGTCGAGCGTGACCGTATACGTCGCCGGGTTCAGCAGGGACGGCGGCAGGGCTGCGCCGGGCGGCATGATCGCCAGGCGGACCTTGATCGAACGCTCCGGGGCGGAGAACTGGACGCGGGAGACCCGGTCGATCCCCAGCGGCAGGCCGTGCTTCATCGCGCGAAGCGTTCGCGCCGAAGTTCGCGGGTCGCGATCAGCTCGTAAGCGACGTCGACGGTGACCGCCGTCTCGACGACGTCGATGCGCACGTCGCGCACGGCGATGAGGTCGCCGAGCCACTGCTGCAGCGCGCCCGTGACCAAGGATTCCGTCGCGGTGATGATCTCGCGCGCCGTCGACTCGAAGAGCAAACGCTCGAGGCCGACGCCGAAATCCGGATACATCACGCGCTCGCCGGGCATGGTGAAGATCACCTGCTCGATCATCTGCCGGACGTGGTCGGGCCGTGAAGCGGTTGCTACCGCGCCGTTGACGACGCGCAGCGGAAAGGCGAACCAGACGGTCGCGCTATCCAATGTTGATCGCCGCGCCCGCCAGGGTGATCGTGGACGCGTTGAGCGAGAACTGCCCGCTGCGCATGCTGGTGGACGACGATGCGCTCAGCGCGAGCTGATTGGTCGCATCGACCGTGACCGACGTCGAACGCAAGGTCGCGTCCTGGCCGGTCAAGGCGAACGACGTGCTCGCGACCGTCGCCTCCGTCTGCGAAGCGGTGAGCGCGAGCTTGCTCTTCGGATATTCAACGGTGATGCCGCCGTCGATGTCCATCGTGATCTTGGCGCTCTTCGCTTTGAGCGCGATCCCGTCTTTGGTCATCGTGAACGTCACCGTTTCGCCCTCGCGCGTGGTCGCGTTGATCTCCAGCGTTCCGGCCTTCCCGTCGAGATCGTCGAGCACGACCGTGCAGGTCGGCGTGCGCAGCGTCTTGCGGCTCGGGGTCGCGTCCGGCGGGATCTCGCCCGCGGCCCAAAAGCACCCCGTCCAGATGGCGCGGTCCGGATTGCCGCCCTCGAACTCGATCCAGACCTGCGCCCCGATTTCGGGGATGAAGAACCAGCCGACGTTCTTGCCGGCGTACGGAACGCACGGCATGCACCAGTTGTCCTTCCAGCCCGGAAACGTCTCGAGCGAGACTTGGATGCGGCCGATCTTGTTGGGATCGTCGGTTTTCGTGACGACGCCGCGATATTTGCCGTAGTAGCGGGGCCCATCGTCGTTCATCAGACGGCTCCCGTCAGCGTCGAGCCCAAGCCCTCGCGCGACATCGTGATCTCCTGTTTGTACGAACCGCGCGCCAGCGTGTGTTCGACCCGCTCGACGTAGTAGTTTCCGTCGTACGTCGCGCCGGCGCCGCGGACCGCGAGCAGCGAAGCCGGGGTCACGACCGCTCCGTACTCCATGCCGTCGAGCGCGGCGACGGCACGCGCGGCGCTGCGCGCCGAGGTCTGCGTGAGACCGTCGACCGACGACCGTGCCAGCGCTCCCGCGGCGGAGGGATCGATGAAGCGGCGCGTGCGCGCGAGCGTGCTCGTCACGCTGGGCGACGACGCGAGCTTGGTGAGCGACCATTCCGTCGACGAGGCGACCGCGAGCGCCGCGTCGCTGGCGGTGTCGTCGCGGCTGCCGCCGGCGTAGAGCTGCGCCGCCGTTCCGTCGTAGGAGAAGGAGATGCTGGTGACGTCGCTCGACGTGCCGTCCCCGAGGCGCAGTGCGGGCAAACTCGACGTCGCGCGCGGCGGCGGCCCCCAATAGGCCGTGGTCGGGGCGCTCGTGGTCGTCCCGCAGTGCAGCCCGAAGATGAAGCCGTACGGTCGGCCGAGCGCGCGCACGTACGAGAGGTCGTCCCCGTTCTGCTGCCGGATCCAAGCGGACGCCTCGGGCGTGACGTCGTTCTCCGGCGCGGTGACGCTCGATTGCAGGCCGTAGCTCGCATAGTTGGCGAGGATCTCGCGTACGATCTGCGCGGCCGAGCGCCCCGGCCACTCCGCGGCTTTCTCCTGGAGCCGCATGAACACGGAGAGGTCCTCGCCGATGACGGAGTACGTGAACGTCCCCGTCCCCGCGCCGTAGACCAGCTCCGCATGCACCGCCGCGCCGTCGACGAGCCAACATTCGGTCGAGCCGAGCCGCACGCCGATGCGCACGCGGTTCCCCGGTGCGAAAACCTTGCCGCCGACGATCGGCAGATCGTCTTCGACCCGAGCGGATTCGTCGGCGTTCAGCAAGAGCTGGAACGTCGAGGGGCCGTCGTGCTCTTGGCGCACGACGATCCGGTCGACGGCGTCGATGACGTCGGCGGCGACCGCGCTCGGCGACGAGGCGCCGGCGGAGAGGAGCACGACCATCGGCACGTCGCTCATCGAATCGTCAGCCCGCTCGGCACGCGCAGCACGCCGCCGGATTCGGCGATGAGGTCGAACGGGTTGAGCGCGTCGTTGGCGTCGCAGATGCGCCAGAACGAGAACGCGTCTCCGAGCTGCATTGCGGCGATCAGGTCGAGCCGCTCGCGCCGGTCGACCGAGTCGACGCTGCGCGTCGACGGAACCTCGTCGGGATCGGGCAGAAAGCGCCGGCGCAAGTACAGGACGGGAGTGCCGTCGGCGCATTCGTGGACTGCCGTCTGGGCCGCGGAGTAGCGGCTGTCGGGATCGATCATCGCGCGGTCAGCCCTTCGCCCGCGACGCGAGCGAACTGCGGGTGCGCGAATCGACGGTGGTCGCCGACTTCGCGAGCCGTTCGAGCCCGACGTGGTAGGCGCCGAAGAGCTTGTAGTCGCTGTCGCCTTGCGTGCGCATGCCGTAGGTCACGACCTCGACGGTGATCTGCGCGCTCGCGCGAATGGGGCTGAGCGCCGCGTTGAACGCTTCTTCGGTGATCGCGAGGTTGGTCAAGCGCACGGGATAGACGCGGCGTTCTCCCCACACGAGGATCGTGCGCGGGGCCTGCATGACCGCGCCGTTCATTCCATCACCGCGCTGCGACTCGTACCGCTGGAACGCGTCGCGCGTCGGGTAGAGGAAGGACTCGAGCACGGCGAGCTGCGGGGCGATCCCCGACACCGCCGCCGTCCGGTCGCCGGCAGCGAGCGCGTCCGCAGCGTCGAAGTACGCTTTGAACACGATCGACTGGCCGGGCGCGTCGAGCAGGTTCGACTGCATCGAAGGCGCGCCGTTCTCCGAGCCGCCGCCCCAGCTCATGCGCGGCGTGAAGGTGCGCGCGATCGATTCCGGGTTGTACTGGAATTGCACGACGTCGCCGAGCGTGTTGTTGCGCACCGTTGCGAGCGCACCGCGCTGCACCGTGGGACCGCCGCCGTTCATGACATCTCCTCGCCGGCGCGGATCGCCGCCAGCACCTGGTGGATCAGCGCCGTGGCTTCGGCGCCTACGGGGCGAACCTCGCGCCCGAGCAGCGCGCCCTCGAGCCCGTCGACGAGGTCGCGTGCGACGCCGGCGTCGGAGACGCGCAGCGCGCCGACGTCGATGTGATACTGCGTGCCGTCTTCCATTACACCGCCTCCAGCCAGCGCAGCAAATCCGCCTCGCCGTGTCCGTGACCGATCTTCGCGTACTCGATGCGCGCCGCGTCGGCGACGTCGCGCATCGTGATCCGCCGATCGCGCGCGGCGGCGCGGACCGCGGCGTTGAGCGCGATCGTGCGGATGTTGCCGCCCGGCAGCGCGAGCCGTCCGAGCTGCGCGTAGTCCAGCGCCTCGGTCGGCGTCGCCGCGGGGAAGGCGCGCCGCCAGATGCGCTCGCGCGCGCTCGCGTCGGGGAACGGGAACTCGATCACGAAGGCGAAGCGGCGCAGGAACGCGTTGTCGAAGGCGTCGCGCAGGTTCGATGTGAGGACCGCGACGCCGTTGAACCGCTCGAGCCGCTGCAGGAGGTAGCTGACCTCGACGTTCGCGTGGCGGTCGTGGCTGTCTTTGACTTCGCTGCGCTTGCCGAAGAGCGCGTCGGCCTCGTCGAAGAGCAGCACGACGCCGCCGGCCTCCGCCGCGTCGAAGATGCGCCGCAGATTCTTCTCCGTCTCGCCGATGTACTTGCTGAAGACGGCGGCGAGATCGATGCGGTACAGGTCGAGCTTCAGCGCGCGAGCCAGCACGCGCGCGGCGAGCGACTTGCCCGTGCCGCTGGGCCCGGCGAAGAGGACCGTCGTGCCGCGCGCGTCGCTCTGCGTGCGGGCGAAGCCCCATTCGCGGTAGACGCGATCGCGCTGGCGCACCGCGTCGACGATGGTGCGCAGCGTCTTGCGCCGATCCGGCGGCAGCACGAGGTCGCGCCAGCCGGCGCTCGTGTCGATCCGTTCCGCCAGCGCGTTCAGCCGCGGACGCGCCTGCGCTCGCGCCGCGTCCCAAAGGTCGGCGAAGGGCGCGTCCTCAGCGACGCCGGCCGCGACGGCGCCGATCGTGGCGAGGTCGAGGTCGAACTGCGCGGCGAGCCGGCGCGATTCCGCCGGAGCGCGCGACGGTGCCAGCGCCGCAGCCCAAGACGCGGCCTGCTCCTCGGGCGAGGGCCGCGAGGCTTCGAACGCGGGAACGGCGGCACCGGCGAGCGCCATTCGCGCGCGCGTTACGACGATCAGCGGCTGCGCCGCGTGCTCCACGATCGTATCGATCGTCCGTTCGCGCTGCGGGTCGTCGACGTCGTCGCATTCGAGCACGGTCACCGCGCCGGTCAAGATCGCCGCGCGTTCCCAGATCGCGAGGGCGTCGAGCACGTCGGGCGTCAGCGTCGAGAGCGCGGCGGCTCGCACCGCAAGCCCGTGACGGTCGAGCATGGAGACGATTTCGGCGGCGATGGCCCGCGCGAGGAGCGCGTCGGCGCAGACGAGCTGGATCACCGGCCGTGCCGCGCGCAGCAGCGCATCGGCGGCGGCGCGCGCGACTGCTTCCTGCGTCGCGGAGAGGACGATGGGCGGCGGCGCCAGCAGCGCGGAGAACGAGCGCGCGCGTTCGTCGCGGAACGGGAAACCGAGCAGGGCGTGCACGATCGCCTCGTCGGCGCGCAGCGGGGCCGCGGTCGGCGAACCGCTGCCGATCGTGACGAGCCGCCACCGCCGCAGCGGCGCGTCGGGAAGGATCGCCGACCACGCCGGCTGCGGCAGCGTCGCGAGGGCGAGGGAAAACGTCGGCTGCGTCGCCGTCCGATCGCCGGCGATGCCGGCGAGCAGCGCGGCGAATTCGCCGTCGAGCTCCGGCGCCGCCGCCAAGACGAGCACGTCGGTCTCGAACGGCGTCAAGCCGAACGCGGTGCGGATGCGCGCCAAGGCCGATTCCTCGTCGAGGACGAGCGGCGGCGCCGTGCCGCCGCCGCGCGATTCGAGGATCGTGCGCAGGCGCTCGAGCGCGCGCAGCATTTGGGCGCGGTTGCGCGCGAACGCGTCGCTCATCGCGGTCCCACCGGAGGATCGAAGGTGACCTCGCGGACCGGCGGGATCGTGCGCGGCGTGACGTCGGCGTCGATCGTGATGGTGGAGGCGGTGTAGGCGAGCGAGAGCCGGTACGGAATCTGCGGAAACGTTCCCCAGACCTGCGTCATCGCGTGGTGATCGAGCGCGGTCGGCGCCAGACGCACGCGGTGCAGGCTCGTGCCGAGATCCGACCCGCGCAGGTACGGCGTCGCTTCGGTCATGCGTTGGATCTCGTCGCGGCCGAGCACCGGCCGCGCATGCACCGCGCTCACGACCGAACCGAGAAAGCGCTGCGGCTCGAGCGTCGTCTCCTCGCCGAAGAACGTGAGGATGTATTCGGCGTCGAGCGCGACTGCAGGCCGCTCGATGTAGAGCCCGTCCTCGTCGCGCACCGGAAGATCTTCGTTGCGCCGGAAGGCGTTCACCGAGATGCGGTAGACGAACAGCGTGCAGCCGATGAACTGCGGATCGTTCTGCGGCGTGCCGAAGCGGACGCGCGGGATGCCGGACGGCTCCGGCACGCGTTCGAGCGCCTCGGCGATGATGCGCCCGAACGCCGCGGTGACCGACGCGAGCGCGAGGTAGTTGCTCATCGCCGGCGCTCCGCGTAGCGGTCGAGGGTCATCGTCGGCTCCACTCGGCGCGGCGGGGCCGGCGGTTGCGGCGGCGCGACGAGTTCGATGCGGTCGATCGCGATCCGCACCGTGCGCGGCGACGGCGCCGCCGCGGCCGCCGGCGCGGTTGGCGGCATCCTCCGTGCGGCGGCGTCACGAACCTCGGCGGCGTCGAGCACGTCGCCCCAAGCGATCGCCGGCGATGCGAACGCGGGGTCTGCCCCCGCTGCGAACATCGACGCGCGCTCCGCGCGCAGCGGTGCTTCGTCTGAATCGGGAACGACGGCGTCCGCAAGCGGTCGAACCGGGAGCGCCGGAGTCTCCGTTTCGGAAGCGCCTGCGAGCGGCCGTTGGTCGAACTCGAGCGGCGCGCGGGGCGAAGCAGCGCGGGAGCCGTTGGAGCGCAGCGTCTCCGGCGCACCGTGGCTCGCCGGCAAAACGGGCGCGTCGACGTCGGGTGCGAATGCGGAGCGCGGGGTTCTGGGAAGAGCGCGCGACGAGGAATCGCCTTCAGCGCTCGCGGGTACGTCGGGTTCGCGCTGGCGCGCCGGCGATGCGGCGCCATCGATTCGGGATACGTCGCGCGCGGAACGGGGCAGCTCGGTTGCCGGTGGAACTGCGGTGTCGGAGCGATCGGCGCGCGGCGGGCCGGAAACGTGGGGCACCCGCAAACGCTCTTGCGCGTCCGTTCGTGCAGCGGATGCGACGGGAGCGGTCTGTCCCGCCACGCGATGCTGGTCGGCGACGGCAGCGTCGCCCTCGACCCGGCGCGCGGGCACTGCCTCGTCGCGCGCAGGCGCAGATGCGGCCGGCGTCCGTGCCGACGGCGGGTGTGGAAAGGCAGCGGCGGTGTTCCCACGATCGGAAAACGGCGGTCTTTCCGCCGGCTCCCGCGACTCATGCGCCGAGGTCTCGCGGAGATCCGACGTGCGCAACGACTCACGCGCTTCGGTGACGGACGCGAACGACGCGTCGGATCGTGGCGGCTGTGGGCGCTCCTGCGCGTCGACATTCTCCGCGGCGATGACGCCTGCGGCTGCCGCGATGGGACGCGACATCGGCTGCGGCCGGGCAGCGTCGCCTTCGCGATGAATCCGAGGCGAAAGCGGTGCTTCGTCGGACGTCGCGGCAAACGGTGCGCCCGTCCTTGCGGCCGCGCCCCGACGCGGGGATGACGCGTCGTCCGCGTGTTGGGGCACAACGCCCCGCCGTTCGCCGGATTCGACCGGCGAGAGATTGCGGAAGAGTCGTCGCGGCAACGCGTCGGCCGCATCGACGTTCGCGCCGACCGATCCGAGCGGAGCCCTCTCACGCACCGGCGCAGGGGGCGATTGCGAAGATTGCGGCGATGGCGACGAGTGCGGCGAAGGATCGTGAAGGTCGAGCGAGCGAACCGGTTCCTGCGAACCGCTTTGCGCGTCGAAGGATGCGTTGCGCGCGATCTGATGCCGATCGTCGTTGGAACGGGACGGCTCGCCGAGCGATATATTCGGCAGCTGCGGTGACGGCGCCGATTCCGACGATTGCAGCGATTGCGGCGATTGCGACGATGGATCGCGAAGATCGCGCGACGAGGCGATGCTTGATGCGCGCGGCTGCGGGGGCGTTGCTTCCTCGGGCGTCGATCCTTCGGAACGGGCTGGGCGTGAAGCCGCGTGCGTGCGATCGAGAAGCGGCGGCGCTCCCGGCGGCTCGTCGAGCACGTGCAGTGGCTGCGACGATTGCTCCGAGGGATCCCGAAAAGCCGGGGAGACGGATTCCAGCGCGCTGGTCTGCGCCCCGAACCGCGCCGTGCGAGCGACCTGGGGACGATCGTGCGCAAAACGAGGCGGCTCAGCGGCGGCAGCACGGGAAGCTGCGTCGCGGGAAACGTCCGAAGGCGGCGGTTGCGGGGCACCGACGTTCGCGCGCGCCGACGCGACGCGCGGGGGCTCGGGAAGATCGGGCGCGCGACTCGGCTCAGCGGTCGATGAAGCGGCGGGATCTGCGCCGCGCGAACGCGACGCGTCGTCGGCCCGCCGTGCAATCGGAGAGGCCGGGTCTGCCGCTGCAGGCAGGCGAGCTTGAAGCGGATTTCCCGCGAACTGCTCCGAGGGCTCTTGCGACGACGGTGAGGGTTCCGGCGATTGCACCGTTTGCCGCTGTGACGTTCGCGCCGTTTGTGACGATGGATCGGGAAGACCGAGCGAGATGGTCGCTTGCGCACCGGCCTGCGCGCCGAGCGAAGCATCGCGCCCGACGTCAGGCCGATCGTGCGTGGAGCGAGGCGTCTGGCCTCTTGGTCCGGTGCCGTCCGCATGCGACGCGGCGTCGCGCGACCTTCCCGTCGGCAGCCGTTGCGGCCCATCGACGTTCGCGTCGAACGACGCGGCGCGAGGAGTCTCGGGCAGATCGTGCGAGCGCCCCGGATCCGCCGTCGAAGAATCGGCGCGATCGAGGAAGCGCGAACGTGACGGTTCGTCGGACGGTTGCGCATATGAACGGGCTGGTTCGACGGCCGCGGCCGCGTGAGGACGACGCTGCGGTTCTTCCGACTGCCCGACGAGCTCATTCGACGATACAAGCGATTGTGCGCCGAACGAAGCGGCACGCGCGACCTCGGGACGCGCAGGCGCGTCGACGGACGTCGCGGCGATCGGTTCGCCGCCGTCCTCACGCAGGACGGCGTCGGCGAACGCTTCCGGCGGCAGCGGGCGCGGCGCATCAACGTTCGCGCCGAACGGTGCCACGCGCGGGGGCTCGAGAAGATCGCCCGACCGGCTGCGCTCAGCAGTGTATGCGGCAGCGCGATCGAGTCCGCGCGAAAGCGACGGTTCGTCGGAAGAAGGTGGAACCGGACGCTCGTGCGACGGTCGGGCCGCCTGCGCCGGGTGCCGCGATGGATCGCGAACGTCGACAGAGGCGGCGTCTTCCGCACCCGTCTGTGCACCGAACGAAGCGGCGCGCCCGATTTCGGGACGATCGTGCGCGGAATGAGGCGCATTGCCGGCCGGTGGAACGGCGGGAAGCGCGCGCGCTGACGCCGATAC
>JAQBPL010000382.1 GCA_028287545.1 Vulcanimicrobiota bacterium
GCGGTGCACCTCTGGTACACGCACTCGGAATCGATCGTGAAGGACGTCGACCGGATCGGCAACGGCTCGGCGCTCGTGCTGCTGATCATGGTCCTCGTTTTCAACGTGGCCGCGCGCGTCGCGGGCCGCGCGCTCACCAAACACTTTACCGGGAGAACCTCGTGATCGAAGCGACGACGCAATCCGGCGGCCCGCACTCGCCGCAAAACGTCGAGAAGCTCGTCGCGGAAGACGTCGACGTCTTCTACGGCTCCTTTCAAGCGATCAAGCATGCGTCGCTCGTGATGCGGGGGCAAAACGTCACCGCGCTGATCGGTCCGTCGGGCTGTGGCAAGACCACGTTCCTGCGCGCGCTCAATCGGATGCACGATCTCACGCCGGGCGCCCGCGTCGAGGGAACGATTCTGCTCGACGGGGAGAACATCTACGGACCCGAGGCCGACCCCGTCGTGATCCGCCATCGCATCGGCATGGTCTTCCAGCGTCCGAATCCGTTTCCCAAGACGATTTACGAAAACGTCGTGTACGGACCGCGCATCCACGGGGAACGCAATCGCGCGGCCCTTGACGAGATCGCCGAGCGCGCGTTGCGGCAAGCGGCCCTGTGGGATGAAGTGAAAGACCGGCTCGGCCGTTCGGCGCTCGACCTCTCGGGCGGCCAGCAGCAGCGCCTGTGTATCGCGCGCGCGATCGCGCTCGGTCCGGAGGTGATTCTGATGGACGAGCCGGCCTCCGCGCTCGATCCGATCGCCACGTCCAAGATCGAGGATCTGATCGGGCACCTCACCGAGCAGTTCACTGTCGTGATCGTCACGCACTCGATGCAGCAGGCTGCCCGCATCTCCGATTTCACGGCGTTCTTCCACCTCGGCGAGATCGTCGAGGTCGGCCCGACCAACCAGATTTTCACGCATCCGAAAGAGAAGCGCACCGAAGATTACATCACCGGCCGCTTCGGCTGAACCGTCGATGATTCGCTGCGTTCGTCCCGACGACGCCGAAGCGATCGCTGCGATCTACGCGCCGATCGTCGAGCGGACCATGATCTCGTTCGAGGAAGTCGCGCCCTCGGCCGACGAGATTCGCGCGCGAATCGCGCAGATCGCGCAGATCTGGCCGTGGCTCGTCTTCGACGACGGCGGCGGGGCGCTCGGCTACGTGTACGGAAGCCAGCATCGCACGCGCGCGGCGTATCGCTGGTCGGTCGACGTTTCCGCGTACGTCCGCGAGGACGCGCGCGGACGCGGTCTAGCGCGTTCGCTCTACGAGGCGCTGTTTCGCGTGCTCGCGGCGCAGGGATACCATCGCGCGTATGCGGGGATCGGGCTTCCCAACGACGCCAGCGTCGGGCTCCATCGCGCGCTGGGCTTCACCGCGGTTGGCGTCTATCACGAGGTCGGCTACAAGTTCGGCGCGTGGCACGACGTGTCGTGGTGGGAGCGTCCGCTCGGGCCGGCGGGAGTGCCGCTCGAGCCGATTCCGCTCGCGGATCTCTCCGCCGATGCGCTCGACGAACTCCTCAGACCACGGTGATGCGGCCGGCCATGAAGCCTTCCTTCCCGCGTCCCGTGTAGCCGGTTCCCATCGACCACATGCGCGTTCCCATGTCGCACGCGTAACGGCAATACCAGCGGTACACGCCCGAGCCGTAGGCCGTGAACGTGAACGTCGTCGTCACCGGGACGATCTTCCCGCCGCGCTTGACGGCGGAGGCGATTTTCTGGTCGACGTCGAGCCCGGGAGCCGTGATCGAGTGGATTTCGAGATCGTCGCTGATCACCGAGACCGTTACGAGCTGGTTGAGCGGCACCTCGATCTCTGAGGGCACGAACGCGGCGTGCGCGAGCCGGTCCGGCCCGGTCTGCCTGTGCTGCGGACCGAGAATCTTGATGACGGCGTGGGGCGACGGTTTGGCCCCGGACGGGGCCGGAATTCCCAGCAGTGCGACCGCTCCCAGCGTCCCAAGCGTGCCAATTGCGCGCTCACGATTCATGGATCACCCTCCACCCTCGGTCGGCCGTGCGGTAGGATCACTCGCTCGGCCCCCCGCCTCACAGTGCGCCCGATTCCCATACAATGCAAGTAAGCGACCGGACCGTTCTGGATGATCAGGCAAACCGTCGCGGCGAAGGGCGCGGGGATGACATCTCTGAGCGAAGCCGCCGTCCGCCCGCAACCCGCGGCCATCCCGCCGACGATGCGGGCGCTCAGGAAGGCGGCGGCCGCACCGGGGTTCACGCTGGAGCACATCCCGGTTCCGGAAATCGGACCCAGCGACGTGCTGATCCAGGTGAAAACCGTCGGCCTGTGCGGCACCGACCTGCACATTTACGGCTGGGATCACTGGGCCCAGCGCCGGGTCAAGCCGCCGCTGACGATCGGCCACGAGTTCATGGGCGTGGTCGCCGCAGTCGGCGCCGCCGTGCGCGCGTTCGCGGTCGGCGACCGCGTGTCGGCCGAGGGCCACATCGCCTGCGGCGTGTGCCGCTTGTGCCGCACCGGGCAGGCGCACATCTGCGAGCACGTGCAGATCATCGGCGTCGACACCGACGGCGCGTTCGCGGATTACATCCGCATGCCGGAATCGAACGTCTGGAAGCTCGATCCGTCGATCCCCGACGCGTGGGCGGCGGTGTTCGATCCGCTCGGCAACGCCGTGCACACCGTCATGGCGGCCGACGTCTCGGTGAAGTCCGTCGTCATCACCGGCGTCGGCTCGATCGGGCTGATGGCGATTCCGGTCGCGCGCGCGGCCGGCGCCGCGAAAGTCTTCGCGGTCGACGTCAACCCGCAGAAGCTCGCGCTCGCCGCGCGGGTCGGTGCCGACGCGACGTTCCTCGCGACGCAGCCGGATCTGGTCGAGGACATCGTCGCTCGAACCGGCGGCGACGGCGTGGACGTGCTGCTCGAGATGTCGGGCTCCGGATCGGCGATCGACAACGGCCTCGCGATGGTGCGCAACGGCGGCGTCGCGGCGCTGCTCGGCATTCCGTCCGACGACATCGAAATCAACCTCGCCGAACGCATCATCTTCAAAGGGCTGACCGTGCTCGGGATCAACGGGCGGCGCATGTTCGAGACCTGGTATCAGACCCAGTCGCTGGTGACGAGCGGGCGGGTCGACCTCACCGACATCATCACGCACGAGCTGCCATTCGAGGAGTTCGACCGGGCGTTCGGGTTGATGAAGTCGGGCGAAGCAGCAAAAATCGTGCTCACGCTCTAACCTTGGCTCGGTAGGTGGCGGCGTTGCGGGGGCGGTGCACCACCGCGGCGGGGACGCGTCGCCCGCGCTTCCTGCGCGAGCGACGCTCGGTTTCGTCTCGCTCTCGTCCATCCTGGACTCCGCTCGCCGAAAACGCCCCGCCGCCGGTGATGCACCGCCCCCGCAACGCAGCAAACGTGACGGCCTTTCGGTCAGACCCCTCGGGGTCGGCAGGACGGTGGCGTTAGGGGATGGTGGAGTTGACGGGATCTTGGCGGGTTGGCACGCGGGCGGCCGTGTCATCCTGAGCTTGTCGAAGGACCCTTCGTCGTCACCCGAGCGCCTTTATCGGACAAAGTTGGCGCCGCAGCGCGAACTTTGGCCGGTAAAGGCTGTCGAGGGTGACCCCGCATCGTCGCTATCGCGACGGCGGGCGGATGCTACAGTTGAATGATCCGCAAGTCCGTCCGGACCAGCGTTTTTACGTGCGCGATCGGGACGTGTTGGTGGGCTAGGGTTCGGTCTCCGGCGCGGACGGCGAGGTCGTAGCTGCCGGGGATGACGCCGTGGACGACGTAGGCGCCCTCTTTGTCGGTGCGCGTGGTGTAGGCGGCTCCGCCGTTTTCGGCGTTGAGGTGGATCGTGGCGTTGGGGACGGCGAGGCCGACGCGGTCGCGCACGAAGCCGGCTATGGCGGTGGAAGGTTCACCGTCGAGGGGCTGGCCTTCGCCCGGAATGAGGCCGCGGATCAGCGACTGGCGGTAGCCGGCGAGGACGCCGACGCCGCGGACGAAGAGCGAGAGGTAGCCTCGCGCGGAGATCACCAGGTCGTAGACACCCTCGGGCAGCTCGGCGGTGAAGCTGCCTTGCTCGTCGGCGTTGAGGACCGAGACGCGCTCGTTGCGCCAGATGCAGGTCACCCGAGCGCCCCCGAGCGGAGCGCTCGAGCGCCGGTCCAGGAGCGTACAGTGCAGCGTTCCGAAGGTCACCTTCACCACGTACATATCGGCGAGCAAGCGGCCGGAAACCAACGCTTGGCGCTCGCCTCACGGAGATTTGATGAATACCGCCTTCGATGCCCGCCTCACCACCGAACTCGACGCTTTGCGCGCAGCGGGCACGTACAAACGCCTGCGCCACCTCACCGGCCCCATGGCGGCGGAGGTGCACATGGAGGAGGCCGGCGACGTCATCGTCCTCTCGTCGAACAACTACCTCGGACTAGCGGATCACCCGGACGTCGTCCGCGCCGGGATCGAGGGATTGCAGAAGTACGGGGCGGGCACGGCGTCCGTGCGCTTCATCTGCGGCACGCTCGACGTCCATCGCGAGCTCGAGGAGCGGATCGCTTCGGTCTTCGGCTTCGATGCGTCGCTGTCGTACGTGTCGTGCTGGGCGGCGAACGAGGGGCTGATCCCGACGATCGCTACGGCCGGAAACACGATCGTCTCCGACGAGCTCAACCATGCCTCGATCATCGACGGCTGCAGGTTGGCGAGCGCGAAGAAGACCCGCTACAAGCACAGCGACATGGCGGATCTCGAGCAGAAGCTGCGCGAGGCGGAGGGGACGGCGTTCATCATCACCGACGGCGTGTTCTCGATGGAAGGGTCGATCGCGAAGCTGCCCGAGATCGTCGCGCTAGCGGAACGGTACGGCGCGGTGACGATCGTCGACGACTCGCACGGGACGGGCGTGATGGGCAAGACCGGGCGCGGGACGATCGAGCACTTCGGGCTCGAGGGGAAGATCGACATCCTGACCGGGACGCTCGGCAAAGCGCTGGGCGGCGCAGCGGGCGGTTTCGTCGCCGGTTCGAAGGCGCTGGTCGACACGCTGGTCCAGCGTTCGCGCACGCAGCTCTTTTCGAACGCGCTGCCGGCGACCGTCGCGGCCAGCGCGCTCAAGGCGATCGAGCTGCTCGCCGCGCAACCGCAACTGGTGGAGACGCAGCGTGCGAACGTCCGGTATTTCCGTGACGGGCTCAAGCGGCTGGGTTTCGCGCCGCTCGAGGGGCCGAGCGCGATCGTTCCCATCATCGTCGGCGACACCGCGTTCGCGATCGCGATGAGCGACCGGCTCCTGCAGGAAGGCGTCTTCGTGACGGGGTTCGGGTTCCCGGTCGTGCCGGAAGGGACGGCGCGCATCCGCGTGCAGATCTCCAGCGCCTTGAACCGCGCCGAGCTCGATCGCGCGCTCGCCGCCTTCGAGAAGGTCGGCACGGAACTCGGCGTCATCGGCAAAGCGGTGCGCGCGTAAGCGAGCTGCACCTAGCCTGCGACGACTGTCGCATCACACAGGTTCGATCTTCACCGTTCGTCGGGTGAGATCGTGCCTGCGGCGCGGTACCATGCACTATGCAATCAGCACCGCTCCGTACGGCGACGGGGCTCGTCGCGTTCGCCGCTTTCCTACCGCTTGCCGCCCTGGCGGCGCCGAAGCCGTTCGTCGGCCCCGCCGGTTGGGATCACACCGTCGGCGCCGTCGCGGCGCAATCGCTTCCCCGGGCACAAGAGACCTGGAAGAAGAGCGACGGACAGCAGCTGATCTACCTCGCCGACGGCGGCCTGGCGTACGACGACATCGTCGCGCTGGTGAAGAAGAACATCACAGACAATGCGATCAAAACCGCCGTCGACAAGGATCGCACGTGCGACGGCCATCGCGCGCACGAAGTCGAGATGACGTTTGCGCCGACCATCGTGCACCAGATCATCATCGACAACTCACCGGGCGTCACCAAGCTCACCTACACGCGGCCGGACGGGATGGCGATGAACGCCGACGCGACGGCCGCGCTCGCGGCGTACTGCGGGCCGTAGCGGCGCGGAAGTCAGGTCGCGCGGAAGCTCGAGAGGCGGGCCGCTGCCGCACCTTCGGCCAAGGATATGCGGCAATGTATTGCCGGTAACGATTCCCGGCAAGGATCTTGGTCGTGCAGAGCATCACCAGGATCTCTCGGTCGGAGGCTGCCGGCTGGCACGGGTCTTCAACGCGTAACCGCCGGCCATCGTCAATTCGTACGAAGGTGCGGGAATTGGCGGCGTCGTCAGTTCGCGAGACGTTCAAAATCTCCGGAGCGGACGTCGGATCGTAGCCGAAGATCGTCGAGCCGGATTCCGATATTTTCGCGACCGTCTCGAGAGCCGATCCCCGAATCCTGACGACTTGGTCGCTGGTCGTCCCGTTTGCATTTCGAACCCGCGTCATCGCCAACCGGCGCGGAAGGATCAATGGGGCCTGGACGAGGTTGTCCGCGAGTCGCCTCGGGGCTGCCCATAGCGATTGCGGAGGCCCGTATTCGTAGAGGGTGTGATCGACGGCGAGATACAGTGTTCGGCCTTCGAGCATCGCCACCGAACCTTGTCCGAGCGGGCGCTGATCGGGAGGATACCGAGCCGGTTCAGGCGTCAAGTCGACCTCGGGCGATAGCGTGCCGGTCACGAGGTTCACGAGCACGATCGTGGCCGGTCGATAGACGTCGGGTCGCCCGCTGCAGCACGTGTCATCGAGAACGGCGACGTCTCCGAGGGAACCGACGATCGACGTTTCACTCCGTTGCGGAAGAATCGTCTTCAACCGCTTGCACGAGACAATCGCGACGTGCTCCCTGATGACGGCTCCGGACGACCATCCGGTAACGCCGTAGGCGCACGAGCCAAGCGGCACGATCTCCGAGACCCGGTCGACGGCGAAGGCGGTGGAACGCGCGCGAACTCGTCCCGACCCGGCATCGATCTGCACCACGCTTCCGCCGCTGCAGCCGACGACGAGATCGGCCGCGATCCGAATGGCGACGTCGACTCCGCGTATGGGAGCCGCGTCGTTCGGAACGGGACAAACACCGTCGCGCTTCCACCGAAGGCCGCCGTCTCGAAGCCGTCGCAAAACCACAGCACCGGATCTGCTGCCATAGAAGACCGAGTCTCTCTCGATCAGAATCCCCGATGCGCCGTCGTCTTTTTCCCAGCGGAGCCGTCCTGAGGCCGGATTGACCGCGAAGACCTGCGATCGCCCCCCGACGACCACCGTGTCGCCGCCGACGCGCACCTGCGAGAGTTCCCAATCTGCCGGAGGAGCATTGGCCCATAATTGCGCGGCGGCCGGAATAACCGAATGCGAGCGTGCAGGCTTAGGCGCGACCGTCGAATCCGGCTCTGCCACGGGTGCAGCAGGATGCGCGGATGCGCACCCTGCGCAAAGGAGAAGCGTCAGGAACATGGCTGAACGAGAGCTTTTTGTCAGCCAACCTCTCGGAGATGACACCTACGCGTACAAATCGCAACGAGCCCCGTGTTAGGACGTTCGGGCATTCCGCCAAGCAGGCGCATCAGCCTGGGCGAGAAGGGCTGGCCAAAAAGGACTGCACCGGCCGAATGCTGGGCCAGAACGGCGGTCAGAGCAGCGGACCCGCCGCCGTCGTTAAGTTCTGCGGCTCGATGTCCGCGTAATCCATCTCTACGAAGTAGTTGGTGAATGCGCTGCACGAAGAGTCTAAGACGCGCTCGCCTCGTTCATAGGCGGACGTATTGTTCGGTCTTCTCGATCGCTTAAGGCTCTCGGACAGAATGGGCACTAAACGCTCGCGACTAACTGGTGGCGGATAACCAGCGAGCCGCTGCGTCCGCGCTATCCT
>JAQBPL010000145.1 GCA_028287545.1 Vulcanimicrobiota bacterium
CGGCGTCGGCGTCGCGCGCGACCGCCCGCGCGGCGGCTCGGTCACCGTGGGCGTCGGCGCGACCGCGACGGTCGGCTCCGGCGACGGCGTCGGCGTCGGGCACGGCACCGCTTCGGCATAGTAGTGCTCGGTGAAGCCGATCGCGATGTCTTTCTTGATCACCTTGCCGAAGTACGACGTCGGGAACGTCGAAGCGATCCGGTTCATGTAGGTCCAGGCTCGTTCCTGATTGTGTTTGAGCCAAATCTTCTGGTCGGCGCGGATCGCCAGGTAGTAGGTGCGCGCGAGCTGCGGGTCGCGCGGAAAACGACGCGCCCATTCCTGCAGGGCGTCGTCCGCGAACTCGACCTTGCTCACGATCGACGCGTTGACGGTGTGGTCTCCCGACATGATCGCCGCGTCACGAAACGTGTTGTTCATGCCGAGAAAACTGATCTTCATCTTGCCGAAATACTGGTCGGCGGGAGCGGAGTTCTTGTATTTCTCGAGTCGCTCGCGCTGAAACCGCGAGAGCGGTGCCGGCGATTTCTCCGCAGCGGGCCGAACCTTTGGGGTCCCGGTCGGCGCGGCCGCGACGACGGTAGCGATGCCGAGCATGATAACGGCGATGACGTTCACGGAAGGGTCTTTTTCACGAACCGCACCCGTATCCATGCCGGGACAAGCGTGATACCAAACATGCTATCGAGGCCGCGATGGTCGCAAAGGGTACAATTGCGGCGATGCGGTTTTCACTCGGGGTCAACTATTGGCCGCGAACCAGCGCGATGGCGATGTGGCGCCGGTTCGACGCCGGCGAGATCCGCGAGGACTTCGCGCGGATCGCGGGCTTCGGACTCGACACCGTGCGGTTCTTCCTTCGCTGGGACGATTTTCAACCGGATGCGGATCGCATCGACCCGGTGATGCTGGACCGCCTCGAGACGGTCGTCACGCTTGCCGCCGGCGCCCGCCTGCGCACGGTGCCGACGCTGTTCTGCGGCCACATGAGCGGCGTTAATTGGCTCCCCGCGTGGTCGCTCGACCGCAACGCGCGGCATCCCCGCGTCCGTACGATCACTCCGGACGGAGAGTCGCCGCTGGGGATCGCCGACCTATACGGCGGCCGCTTGCTCGATGCGCAGCTCCGCTTTGCCCGCGCGGTCGGCGCGCGACTGCGGGAGCATCCTGCCGTCGCCGCCTGGGACATCGGTCACGAGTTCACGAGCGTGCGCGAACCGTCGTCCGTTCACGTCGTCTCGGGCGAGCACGCCAGGGAACCGGCGGCGGAACGCGAGGTGGCCGACTGGAGCCGCCGGCTCTCCGGCGCTCTGGAAGAGACCTCGTCGATCCCGTCGACCGCGGGGACGCACGCCGGCGACCTGACCACCGAGCGCCACATCCGGCTGGGTTCCCTCTGCGCGCCGTTTGCGTTCGCTTCGATGCAGGGCCGCACCGTCGAGTCCGCGTTCGCGCGCAGCCGGCTCGATCCGGAAGTCGTCCCGTTTCTCGCCATGCTTGCCGCATCGTTCTCTTACAAACCGGTGACGGTGACGGGCTTCGGGAACCCGACGTGTCCCGCCGACAAGTTCTCCGCTTTCGAACGCTTCGCGATGCCGGGCGAACCGCCGAACATGACGATCTCCCCTGATGATACGGCGTTCGCGACCTATCCGTGTCTGACCGAGTACGAGCTGGCCGCATACTGCACGAACGTTCTCGAACGGCTGCACGCCGACGGCAGGCTCGGCGCGTACTGGTGGTGTTGGGCGGACTACGGCGACGGCTGGGTCTCCCAGCCGCCCTTCGATCGCGCGCCGCACGAGCGCACCTTCGGGATCGTGCGCAGCGACGGCAGCGAAAAGCCGGTCGCGGCGGCACTCTCCGCGTTTGCCCGCCTGCAGCCCACCGTGGTGGCGGCGAACGACATGCCGATGATTTCGAGCACGTATTACTACCGCACGCTGCCCGTCAGCAGCAAGACCCTCTTCGACGCGTTTCTCGGTTTCGTGAGCGAGCGCCGCAACGCCGCCCAGGCCCTATGATAGGATGAGCGGATGACGTACGAACTCCACATGAGCAACGGCGAAATCTACCTCGCCGACGACGCAGCCTACGCGATCGTGCGCGACTATCAGGACGGCAAACCGTCTTCGTCGCGTCACGTGCCGGTGCGTCTGCCGGCCGGCACGGTGCCGCGCGACCCGCGGGGCTGCACGATTCATCTGGGGCAGATCGTCGCTGTAATCGGCCCCGTCGCGGAGTCCTGAGCAATGCTCGCCTCGGTCGACGGACGCCGCGTGCACTACGATCTGTTGGGTACCGATGATGCTCCCGTCGTCTGCTTCGCGCATTCGCTCGCGTCGGACGGCGGAATGTGGGCCGAGCAGGTCGCGGCGGCGCTGGACGGCGGATTTCGCGTGCTGCGCGTCGACATGCGCGGGCACGGCGGAAGCGAGGCGCTCCCGCCCCCGTATTCGATCGACGCGCTCGCCGGCGACGTCGCGGCGCTCCTCGAGATTCTGAACATCGAACGCGCGCACTTCGTCGGCCTTTCGGTCGGCGCGATGATCGGGCAAGCGCTGGCGATTCGCTACGACGCGAAGATCGCGTCGCTGCTGCTCTGCGATACGCAGCCGTCGGCTCCCGCCAACGCCCGCGCGGGCTGGTCGGCGCCGCTCGCGATGGTACGGCAATCGCATTCGCTCACGCCGGTCCGCAGCGGGATGATGCGCGCTTGGCTGAGCGATGCGTTCAAGGCGCGCCGCCCCGCGCGGTGGGCGCAGATCGAGCGCACGCTGCTCGCGACGTCACCGGAAGGTTTCGAAGGCTGCGTCGCAGCGATGACGGATTTCGACGTCACCGCGGAGCTGCCGTCGGTGCGCATTCCGGCGCTGGTGGTCTGCGGCGCAGCGGATCCGATGACGCCGCCGGCCGAGAACCGGCGCCTCGCCGCGCTGATCCCCGGCGCCCGCTACGAAGAGATTCCCGACGCCCGCCACTTCGCCACCGTCGAACAGCCCGACACGTTCAACCGCATCATGACCGCGTGGTTGAACGAGCAGCGCACACCGCCCTCACCCTGATCTTGTCGAAGGGCGCGAGGTTTACGGCGCGCGCAGGAGCGACGGCGTAATCTCGCCGGGTGTTCCCGAGCCGTCGAGTGCCGCGAGCGCGGTGCCTTCTTCGCGTTCGCCCGACAAGCGGCGCACCAGCGCGCGCAGGAGTTCCGAGCTCTCGCGCGTCGAGGATGAGGACGCGTCGATGCGGCGCACGGCGTGCGCCAGCGCACCGGTCGCGCCGGCCGCGTCGTGGGCAGCGGCGGCGCGCTGCTCGCCCGACGCCGCGATCGAGGTGAACGCTTCGACCAGGGCCGCGCTTCGGCGATGCAGCTCGACCGCCGCAGCCGCGGTCTCCGCGGTTGCGCCGGTGATGCCGTCGACGCTGCCGGTCAACCTTGAAGACGAGTCGTGCATCGCGGTGGAGCGGCGTTCGAGCTCCTCGGCGGCGCGCGCCGCCGTGCCGATCGCATCGTTCATCTCGCGCAGCGCGCCGTCTGCTTCGCCCGCCAGCTGGGTTCCCTCGCTCATGCGCTCGCGCGCACTGCGCACGGCGTCGGCGGCAGCCAGCGCGTCGGCGCGCACCGTCGCCAGCGACGCCCCGATCTCGCGCGTCGCGGCGCCGGAACGGTCGGCCAGCTTGCGAATCTCGTCAGCGACGACGGCGAAGCCGCGGCCGTGCTCGCCGGCGCGCGCGGCTTCGATCGCGGCGTTGAGCGCGAGCAGGTTCGTCTGCTCGGCGATGCCGTCGATGGTGCTCACGACGTCGGCGATCGTGCCGCTGCGGCTCTCGAGCGCGACGATGTGGTTGGCGGCGCGGTCGGTCTCGCTGTCCAAACGGCGCAGCGCCGAGACCGTCTTCTCGACCGCTGCGGCGCCGGTGCTCGAGGAGCGTTCGGCCGCCCGCGCGGCTTCGGCGAGCTCGCGGCCGAGCTGCCCGAACGCGCCGATCTGCTCGTCCAACGCCTGCACCGTTCGCCCGGCTTCGTCCGCCGTTTTCGCTTCGGCGGTCGCGGTTTCCGAGATCCGCGTCGCGACTCCGGCGAACGCCGCCGCTTCGTCGCGCGCCTGCGCGAGATGCCGCGCGAGCTCGTCGACGTCGGCCGCGATGCCGGCCACCACGTCGGCCAGCCGGGCCGTCGCGCCGTCGGCTTCGTGCGCCGCGGTGCTCGTCGTAGCGTTCGCCTCGGCCAGCTCGTCGGCGACGCGCGAGACTTCTCCGACCGCGTCGCGCAGCGTCGCGGCCATCGCGTCGAAGCCGTCGGCCACGCGGCCGAG
>JAQBPL010000045.1 GCA_028287545.1 Vulcanimicrobiota bacterium
GGTGCGACGGCGTCGACGAAAAGCCCCGGCCGGTGCGCGAGGAAGCTGCTCAGATAGCGCTGTCGGTAGTAGTCGCGATATGTTCCCGGCGCGATCTCATAATACGTCACTGCGTCCTTCGTTGCCATCCGCGTGCGGGTGTAGACGTAGTATTGCGGCATCCAGCCCCAGACGGCCATCGTCGCGCCGAGAGAAACATTGCTCCGCAGCGTGTTCACGACCGGATCGTTGGGCGCGTCGAGTTGGGAGACGCTGCCCAGAAACGGGTTCCCGATGCTGATGTTCTTCGCCGCAGTGGGCAACAGCACGGCGAGGACGCACAGTGCGAGCGGCAGATAGGGTTTCACCTGCGTCAAGCCACGCAGGTCGACACGAAGCCGCGCCGCCGCGGCGAGCAGCACGGCGAGCAGCGCCGCGATTGGAACGACGAGCAGCGTGACATAATGCGGGAATGCCCGATGCGGTGCGATGACGCACGCCAGGGAGACTGCGACGAGCCCCGCCATTGCGGCGATGGCGCAGAGATCGCGGTTCGCGGGTTTCGCGGCGACGGCGCACACGGCCGCTGCCACGAGCAGCGCGAACGTTCCCCACGCGAAGGGCTGATAGCCCGGCGTCGCGGCGAAGAAATACGTCAGGCCGGGTGGGTCGCCGGCCTGGGAATACCGGAGCCCCACCCCGATGTATGAGACGTACGCGTCCGGCAGCGACCCGCTCACCGCGACGACGGCGATGACGGCGATTATCGTACCGAGAAACGCGCTGGCGAACACGCCCAGTCGTCTGCGGTTTGCTGCGACATCGGACCCGCGCAACAGGAGAACGGCGCCGAACAGCAGCGCCAGATAGACGGCGATCGGCGTCGTCTGCAGTTTCGCGAACGGTATCACGCCGAGGCAGACGCCGGCCAACACCAGCGACGTTCTGCTCACGCCCCTCGCCCCCTCGAACGCCAGTATCGCGAGGGCGATCGTAGCGAGCAGCACGGGCAGCAACTCGCTTGAGTAATGCCAGAAATCCTGGTCGTGCATCAGGGCGAAAAAGGTGAGAGGAACGACCGCCGCCGCGCGTCCGATACGTACGCCGCACAACGCCTCGGCGCCGGCGGCCAACGCGCAGATCGTCGCCACGCCGAGCAGCGTCGCGATCAAGTGGATCCAGAAAAACGTGAGCGTTGTGCCGAACAGCAACGGCAGCGCGAGCACGTACGAGTCGAACGGGCCGCCGGTCGAACCATCGAAGCCGTGCCAGGGGAGCACGTCGACTGCCGCCTTCAGCGCCTGCGCGCCCATTTGTGCCTCGTCCGGATTGAGCGAGCCCGGGATGAACAACAACGGCCAGCGGAGCGCCATCACGGCCGCGAGCGTGAGTACGACGAAAACCGCGCGGTCGTAACGCCGCGCCCACGCGCTCGTAAGCTGCAACGAGCGCAGCGCGTACAGCGCCCACAGCGACAAAAAGAAAATCGCGATCGCCCAATACGTTTGCGGCACTGCGAGCCACTGGAGGATGTGCATGGGAATGTGGAGGTCTCTCCTGTGTTCCGAGGGCCCTGGACCAGCGGGTCGACAGCTGCGATCGAGCCAGTCTTTCGCAGTCTTCGACGCGAATTCATGGACCTGGACGAGGACCAGTCCCGCTCGGGCAGCGAGCGCGTGAGGCGAAGGTCCCCGCGAGGCAAACTTCTGTCCCCTCACGGAGCGGAAGCGAGAGACTCCGTGAGGAAAATCACGGCGTGGCACGTCTGGACCAGAAGCGCTCGATTTTGCTGCATCCGCGGCTTTGTCCCGAGGGTTTGGGCCATCTCGACGTCCTCGAGTCCGCACGAGGGCTCCGCTCCGAGGCGACGGTCGTCCGGCAGCGGGAGGTTCTGTTCTTGCAAGGCTGGGCCCTGAACGCAGAACGTCAGCCGGTCGACCGGATATTCGTCGGTATCGACGATACCGATCCGGTCAAAGGCGTTACCGGTCTGGACCGCCCCGACGTCGCGCAGGCCGTTGGGTCCGCAAGCGCGGCGAAAGGGGGATTCGCCGCGGCGATCCCGATCGGTTCGATCGCCCCGGGCCTCCATTCCGTTTGGGCATCGTTCACCGCGGGTGACGAGATGTTCCGTGTCCCGGGCGAATTGCGCATCGAAGTGCTCCCGGCACTCGACCCCGTCGCCGACCTCGCTCCACGCGCCGAAGGCTGGGCGGTCAGCATCGACGGCGTCTACGTCGGCGACGACCGACTGGCGGGAGCCGTCGGCGATGGAATGGCCTTGGCCGCCGCTTCTCCCGCGATGCTCCGCGGGTGGGCCGTGGACACGCAGGCAAAAAAGCCGGTCGGCGATATCGTCGCCTACGACGCAAACGGTCCGCGGCTTGGGGTCGTGGGGTTCGATCGACCGGACGTCATCGACGATCTGGGACTGCCGGGGGTTCAGGAATGCGGGTTCGGCGTTCCGGTGCTCGCGCCGTTGGACGGCGAAGAGTCGGTGCGCCTAGTCGTTTTGAGCGCGGATCGGCGTTCGTTTTTCGAGGCCGGAGCGATTCGGATCCGGCGCGTCGCGGCAGAGCGAACTTCCGACCTTCCGCGCCTCGACGGACCGGCTCGGGCGACCGTCGATGACGTCTTGGGAGACGGTCCGCCGCGTCGGGTGAGCGCCGGCGACGAATGCTTGGTCTTTCGTCGCGACGAGCTGCTCGACGTCCGCGGCTGGGCGATCGACGACGTGCGGCACGCGCTCCCCGCCGCGGTCACCGTACTCGTCGGCGATCGGTACGAGTTCACGGCCCAAACGAGGCTCGAACGGCCGGACGTTGCCGCCGCGCTGCGCGATCCCGCGCTCGCAGCGAGCGGTTTTTTCGCACGCATCCCCCTGGCCGGCATTCCCCCCGGGGAGCACCGCATCGCGGTGCGTGTCGTCGCCGCCGACCGTTCGGGCTTCTTCGAGGACAGCGGTTCGGCGATGTTGAGGATTTGTGAGTGACGTCGAGGGGAGGCGAGACGCGGCTCGCCTCACCGACGTCTTACGCTCGCGCAATCGAGAGTCGGCTGAACTCGTTTCGGTTGTCATCCCGGTCTACAATAATTGGCCGGTCACCTATCGGTGCTTGGAATCACTGGCATCCTGCGATCGTCATATCGCGATCCAGATCATCGTCGTCGACGACGGATCGTCCGACGAAACGATGTACGAACTTCCTCGGATCCCGGGAATCGATCTCGTCCGCAACGGACACAATCTGGGATTCGTCGGGGCATGCAATCGCGGGGCGGCCATCGCACGCGGCCGCTATACCTACTTTCTCAACAATGACACGACCCTGTGCGACGGCGCCATCGCCGCGCTCGTCGCGCGCGTCGAGTCCGATCCTTCAATCGGGGTGGTGGGGTCCAAGCTCGTCTACCCCGACGGCACGCTGCAGGAAGCGGGCGGAATCATCTTCGACGACGGAAGGGGCTGGAATTACGGACGCGCCTCGTCGCCGGCTCGTTCGGAGTACAACTTCTTTCGAGACGTGGACTATCTGTCCGGAGCGTCGCTCCTGATTCGCTCCGAACTGTTCCTCGCGATCGGGGGATTCGACGAGCGGTATGCGCCGGCATATTACGAAGATGCGGACTTGTGTTTCGCAGCCCGCGAGTTCGGATTCCGCGTGGTGTACGAGCCGCGTTCGGTCGTCGTACACTATGAGGGTGTGACGGCGGGCACCGACGTCGCGACGGGCACCAAGCGGTATCAAGAAATAAATCGCCCGAAATTCGTGCAAAAATGGCACGAAACGCTTCAGCGCGATTACTTCCCGTCTTCGTCCGATAACGTCATTCGAGCATCGAACCGGCGAGCGTTCGAGCGGACGATTCTCATCATCGACTCCTACGTACCGGCGCACGACAAGGAAGCTGGATCGAACCGTCTCTTCCATCTTATAAGCGGCTTCGTCCGGGCGGGACCGCGCGTGATATTTTTGCCCGACAACTTCGCCGGCGAACAGCCGTACTGCGGGCAGCTCGAAGCCATGGGCGTCGAAGTGCTCTACGCCACCCCGGGGGACGAGCGAACCCCGCTCGACCAGCTTCGGCGCATTTTGCCCCTCGTGGACGTCGCCTGGATCTGCCGGCCCGATCTGTGCGGCAAATACCTGCTGTTCGTTCGCCGTCATAGTTCGGCGAAGATCATCTATGACACGATCGATCTCCACTTCGTGCGGCTGCGGCGCGAAGCCGAGTTTCGGGAAGACGCCGACGACAAACTGTGGCGTTCGATGGAGCGGCTCGAGCTAGCCGCCGCCGGCGCCGCGGATGGGACCGTGGTCGTGAACGAGATCGAGCGCCGGACGCTCGAATCCTCGGGCATCGAGAATATTGCGGTGGTCCCGACGGTCCATGACGTCGCGGTCGTCGGGCCGCGCACGTTCGCCGACACTTCCGGCGTTCTGTTCATCGGCGGCTACAATCACGTGCCGAACGTCGACGCCGTGAAGTGGCTGATCGAATGCATCATGCCGCTGGTCTGGGAACGCGCACCCTACGTTCACGTGACGCTGCTCGGCTCAAATCCTCCAGCAGCAGTGTGTGCGCTCGGTAACGATCGCGTAACGGTGACGGGATATCTCGAGGACGTAGAGCACTATTTTTTGGAGGCTCGCGTTTTTGTCGCACCGCTGCGATTCGGCGCCGGCATCAAGGGGAAGATCGGGCATAGCTTGTCGTACGGATTGCCCACCGTGACGACGCCGGTTGGTGCGGAGGGATTCGGATTGACCGATGGAATTGACTGCCGGATCGCCACGGGGGAATCCAATTTCGCTCGCGCGATCCTCGATCTGTATCATGATGAAGACGAGTGGGAAGTGATTTCCGCAAACGCGGTGAAAGCGCTCGAATCGTTTTCGAGCCGGCGCGTATGCGCCGACGCGATGAAGTTCGTCGGCTCGATTGCTTCCAGCAGCGGGGCAACGCCGCCGCGCCCGGAGCACGGCAGGCGGGACCTCCGCAGCGTGGCGATCGGAGCGACGACCTGAACGGGTCGCTCGAAGGAAGCAGACAGTAATGCGGTTCACCGGCGAACGATTCGTCCCCGAGTTGCGCGGCCAGATTTCATACGAGCACCTTCACCGGTACGAGATCGCCCGGCGTTTTGCGCGCGACCAAGACGTTCTCGACGTTGCGTGCGGGGAGGGATACGGCGCGTCGTACCTCGCGCAGGTCGCGAGGTCCGTTGTCGGCGTCGATAGCGACGTGGACGCGATTCGGCACGCGGCGAGCCGCTACACCGCCATGAACCTTCGCTTCCGAATCGGCGACGCGGCGCAGCTGCCGCTCGCTGACGGGAGTTTCGATCTGGTCGTCTCGTTCGAAACGATCGAGCATCTCGCGGATCAGGAGGGAATGCTCTCCGAAATTTCCCGGGTGCTGCGGGCCGACGGTCGACTGATCATCTCGTCTCCGAACAAGCTCGTCTATAGCGACTTGCCGGACTACCAGAATCCGTTCCACGTCCGCGAATTGTATTTCGACGAGTTTCGCGAACTGTTGCAGCGCCATTTCCCGTCGTGCGCGATTTTCGGTCATCGCATTTTCGCGGCGTCCGCCGTGCATCCGCTGCGCGGCATCGCCGAGGGTCCAGGGTGGCTCGGGACGCTGGATCACGACGGGGGCAGCGGCTTGCCGGTGCTTCCCGCGCCGACCTATTTCGTCGCGGTATGCGGCCGTGGGGCGACCGAATTGGGCGATCTCGCGTCGATCTACATCGATCCGAACGACGATCTCCTCGCGCGTCTTTGGGACGCTCCGCTCACCGATGCGATCTCCGGCTCCGATCCGGTAAAGCATCTGAGTGGGCCCTCGAACGACGTTCTCGACGCCGAGGAGCCCGCGCTTTCGCTTACTGCGGATTTCTCCGCTGCGCTGCCGGAAAGCTTCGCGAACGAGCTGGCCGAAGAGCGGCGCGCTCGCGAACAGTTGCAAGCCGACTTGGCCGAGGCTCGCGCGGCGGTCGCCGGCGCGGAGCATGGGCGCGATGACCTCCGCCGCGAGCTCGCCGCGGCGCTCGACACGATCGCCGCCCTCGACGCGCGATGCGGGCAGCTCGACGTTGCCCTCTCCGATGCTCGGCGCTCTTCCGAAAGTCTGGAATCGCAAATCGCCGTCGCGCGGGAACGAATCGAGGAGCTCGAGCTGGAGCGGCTCGCGGCGCGCGAGGCAAAGCGCCGCGCGGCCGAGGCGGAACTCGAGCGGCACCAATTGCGCACCGAGATCTCGGAACGCGACAAGGGGATCAAGCGCGCGCACGACGTTATCCACGACCTGCAAAGGGGACTCCTCGACGCAGGCCGGCATCTTGACCGCCAGATCGCGCAACAACGCGCGCTCTCCGCGTTGCTCGTGGTCCGGCTCGCGGAAGCGGAGACGCGTGCGGCAGACCACGCGCGGCGCCTCGATATAGAAATGCATGCGTTGAGCGCAGCGTTGAGCTCGGCGCAAAGTGAACGCATCCGTTTGGCGTCCGACTTGAACGTCGCCGAATCGACGCTTGCGGCCGTTCTGCAGTCGCGTTCGTGGCGGATTACGAGCGCGCTTCGTCGCTCGGCGGCGGTGGTGAGAGGAAGACCCGAGTAGCAGTGTCCCCCCGCCTTACTTTTCTCTTAGCACCCCTGCTCGCCGTCGTGTGCGCAGTCCTGAGCGCGTGCAGTTCCGGGGCCACTGCGTCTTGGCCGGAGGGCGTCGAACTCGACCAGCGCTATAGCAACCAAACGTTGGTCGGTGGGATTTATGCGAGCGCTCCCAACGACGCGTCGTGCTGCTGGGTAGCACGAAATATCGAGTTTCGTGTGCCGAAGACCGAGGCCGCAACCGACTTCGCCCTCAAGATCTACCTTCCGGCGACGCCGACGTTCGTGCATCACCCGCAGGCGTTCACCGCCGTCCTCGACGGGCGCTATCGGATCGAACGGTGCTGTTTCCGGCCGGGCCTGCACACCGTCTTGTTCCCATTGCCGCCGGCTTTACGGGAGCGCAAGGGGGTGATCGGCGTTCATATGACCATGCGCCAGACGTTCATCCCCGATCGCGAAGGCTTCAAAGGCGACACGCGCGAGCTCGCAGTGATCGTTCGCTCCGTCGATTTTCGGAGTTTGTAAGCCCGCTCTGCCGCGTTAGATCGTTTTGCCTCCAACCCACACGAGCCACCCGGCAGCGATGTTGCCGGGCGCGTCGTGCTTGGCAAACGTCACCGTTTGCTGGCCGACAAAGGGTTGCGCGGCTTTACGAGGATCAGTGGTCGTCGCTTCTACGACGAGCTCGAACGCATTGCCGTACGGCGGCACCCGGTCGACGAGCGATTGCTTTTGGCCGGGAGGGAACGTACTCCTGAAACGTGTCGGCGCACCGTTTCCGCCTGCCCATGCATACAGCTGAAAGAGCACGCCCCCCGTCTGCGGGATCCCGAGCGAGAATTTGTTCGTTATCGTAGGCTCGAGGACGAAGCCGCCGCCGCTCTGCGGGCTGCCGATGATATCAGGGCCGCCCGCGATCTCGACGAGTTCGAGCGTATAGCTGTTTGCCGTCGGTGTCGTGAACGGGACGAACGTCGCACCGTCGCCGGGTTGCGCGATGCGGTACGCAACGGCCGTGCTCGTCGATGGATTCGTTCCGAGCAGGTTCCAACCAGGCGCGACGACGCAACCGAAGCCGGCCGACGCGAATGCAAGGATGAGGTCTCCCGCCTTCGGCTTGGCGGCAAGCGCTCCCGTGAGGTCGGTCGATCTGTCGATCCCCGTGGCGGCGACGGTGTGTCCGTGCTGGACGATTCTTGCGGGTGCCGACGGCTTTCGATAGGTGCGGGCCACCGGGAGTCGCGGCAGGGATGGCGACGCCGCAGCCGCGATCGTGCTCGGAGCGGCCGCCGGCGCTTTGGCTGCGGTCGGGATGCCTGCGGCTGCCCGACGCGTGCGCCCGTCGACGCGAGACACGATCGCGACGCCGAGGGCTGGAATCAAAACCGGATGCGTGAAATCGTAGTGGTCGCGCTTCATTCGAGCGACGACCATGGCGTTGATCTTGGCTTGCTCTGCAGCGCCGAGAAAACTCAACGCGCCGCCGTAAAGAGGTTGTCCGGAAGGCGTCGTTCCGGCGATGCTGAGCACGGCATAATCTGCCGTGTCTATTCCGACCGGAAAAAAGCGGACCGTCCGATGCGAGTACACGTCTGCCATCGTGCTCTCCGGCGTGGACACGATGGACCCCTCGGGCACGGCCGCGCTCACCCCGGCATGGTAGGCGCGAAGGGCATCTCCGTTTGCGCCGAGATTCGCCGCAGCGTCGCGGGAGAACTGGAATGGGAACAGGTTTGCGATATTCGAGAGCCCGATCTTCATCGGCGCGAAGGCGTACGGATCGATCAAGCCGCTAAGGAGCACCATCGCGAGCCCGCCCGCATAGACCGCGCCTGTGAGCTTTGCCGATTCCGCCCGCCGGTAGGCGACGCGATAGCCGAGCATCGCGGCCCAAAGAAGCGCCGGCAGATAGAGGTCGTGGTAGTGGGTCGACCATCCGGTCTTTTCGGCACCGCCGATGCTTCCGAGCAAGTTGGGAAGCATGAGGATGGCGGCGATGATCGCAGCCCGCCACTCGAAGAGTGCGACGATGAGGAAGATGGCGTTGACAAGGACGAAAACCAGCGCCTTGGCCGCGAAGGCGGGATTGTGGAAGTTCGCGGCGACCGCCGCCGCGCTTCCAGGAAGGAACTGCGAATAGGCCTGAGCGCTGCTCGTCCCGATGATGCCGAACTTGAGAACAAAGAAGCCGTAGAGAAGAAGCCCGGCCGCTAGTCCGAGTTTGAAATAGCGATCGAGTGACGGCCTGCGCCAATAGAGCGCGACGTAGAGCACGACGAATATTCCGGAAACGATCGCCGCCCGCTCGGTGACGAGGGCGCCGAGAACGGCCGCCGTAAGCTGCCACGACCGGGGAGTGCCTTCGCGCGCGATAAGGCACATGAACGCGAAGCCGAGGAGCACATAGAGGCGGTCCGGATAGAACTGGCCGTTAAGGATGCCTTCCGACCAACTCGGATGCGCGGTGACCACCAGACAAAAGAGCACTGCGGCGAGTATGGGGATACCGCGCCTTCGCAGCCAAAGGTACGCGACGAGCGGAACGCCCATGAAGGCGAGTGCGAACAGCCCCATGAGGAGGACCCTCGTGGGCACGATTTTCGCAAGCAGGCTCAGCGGGTACATGATGTAGTATGCATGCAGCCCGAACACGTTGCCCTCAGCAACGGATGTAGGGGTAAGCGGATCGGTCGCCAACTGCGCGGCCGTCCGCGAGAAGGTCTGGCCGCCGGCAACGGTCAGGATATTCTCGAAGACATTGCTCACCGGCAGCCCGCGCTCGGCGATGTTGTCCGTCATTTGGAAAAACAGCGCGGAGTCGCCTTGGAACTCGTTGACCATCGCGAGCTTTAGGTTGGTCAACGTGATAACAGCCGCTACGAAGAGTGCAACTGCAATGAGAAAGTCTTTATTCAGAAAGCGGCGCAGGCTGAGTCCGATCGGCGTCTCACCAAGAGCGCGAACGTTGCTCCCCATCTGATCCTTTCTTCCTGCAGGCATCGCAAAGTCGGTCCTCGATGGGCCGGCGGAACGGCTTGCAGTTCTGAATTTCGAGAAAAAAGCCCTTCGGAACGGGCACGCGCCGCTTAGGCGCCGTTCTTTGTGGCGACGTGGACGAAGGTCGATCTCCCGAGGATGCCCAGAGCCGGCGACCAGAAACGGAACGTTTCGAGCCCACAGCCCAGGCCGTGAAAGCGGCGCTCGAGATCGCCCAGCGCAAAAATTCGATACG
>JAQBPL010000062.1 GCA_028287545.1 Vulcanimicrobiota bacterium
GTGTCGGTGATCGCTCCCGAGCAGTTGTCGGAGACGTGGAAGGCGCCGAGGTAGTAGTCTTCGTGGACGGTGTAGGAGAGGCTCGCCGGAACGCCCGCTGCTGTGAACGTCAGACTCGTCGGCGTGACGACGAGCGCCGGATTCACGCACGTTGACGCGTTCGTGGCGAAGTAGTTCGGCGGGCAGCTGGCTTGCGGGTTTGGTGAAGTTGGAATGGTGACGCAGGCGGAGCCGGCGCATGCGGACGGTGTCGGCGACGAGGCCATCGTTGCGGGTGCGAAGGTGGAGAGCGTCACGGGGCCGGTGGTCGCGAGGTTGATCCGGCACGGGATCGTGCGCTCGGCACGGACGCCGGCGTAGCTGAAGACGAGGTGATAGGCTCCGCTCGCGGGGCACGGCGTCTCCGCTCCGGCGCTGCCGCTCGTGACCGGCCCGATGATGCCGGCGACTGCACCGCTGGCGTGGATCGCGATCGCGAATGCGGGGATTCCCAAGGTCTCGGTTTCGGTGAGCGTCACGCGCGCTTCGACCGCGGGAATCGTCGAGGCTTCGAGCGGTGCCGTGCCTGGGCGGTTGTGGTAAAGGCGGGCGGTGAAGCCGTCGCCGTAGGCGTCGCGGGTGAACGCGATCGTGGCGCCGTTCGGGAACTCGCGGGCGGTGGTGCGCGCGGCGTCGAGGAGGCTGTCGAAGCCGGCGGCTGCGGTCGTGACGGCCATCGAGCGCGACGACAGTGTCGCGCCGACGGCACCGACCGCGACGAGGGCGACGAGACCAACGGCGATCAGGACTTCGATAAGCGTGAAGCCGCGGTCCGTGCACATCTCGCATCCTGCGGTGCCCCGGGGTTCACGGCAATATTCGTTCAGCCATGCGCGACGGTGGCATTTGCGGGGTGTGGGTCACGCCCCGGGCGGGGATACGAAAGTGAATGCCTGACGAGAACGGATCGCTCTGAGGGCACGAATAAGGCAGCGGAACCGATCGCTGCGCTAACCGTGAGAAAACAGATAATCTGCGAGGCTTCGACGATGGGCGAAGCATCTCTGGGTGCGCGCCGTTCGTGGACGAGCCGGTTCTGATGCGCGTACGTAACCCGACGAGCATTCCCGAAAGTCCCTCGACGCGGGCCCAGCGGCTGTGTACGTTCGGCATGTCGTCGTGAGACCATGTATAGGATGCACGGCCTCATCCATACGCTTCTTTTCGTCTTTGCCGGAGTGCCGGGGCCGTTGCCCGCTATTTCAGAAGAGTGAGCGAGAACTTTCTCACGTGGTTAGCCGCACGATCATCTTCGCATCTGTCGCTGCGTTGCTCGCCCTTGGCATGTCGCAGGCGTTCGACGCGTTCCAGCTGCGCGGACTGCATAGCAGAGAGAACGACGTCAATTCGGTGCAAGCGGCTCGGATTGCGCACATTGCCCAATCGCTCGTCGTGCCGGTTGCGTTCGCGCGCGAAGTTCTCGACAGGCGAAACTCGCGGAACGGCCGGAAGCCCAAAATTGTCATCGATCCGGACGGCCGTGGCTCCGTCGTCGGGGCCCAGGTCGGTTCACTTGGATTCGAGCTTTACCGTGAAGGTCGGCCGCCGGCGCTCATCAGCCGGTATGCCCTGCACGGTGAGGATGCTCAAGTAGCCGACGTCGACGGTGACGGCGCGCCAGACATCGTTGTCGGTGGCCTCGACGCCGTGACCATGATCCTTCACAACCCTCTGCACCGGGGATGCTCGAACGTGTACCGCTGCACGTGGCCAATGACGGTCGTGGATTCCCGCCATTCCTCTCACGATGTGGTCCTGGGAGACGTCAATCGCAGCGGCCGTGTCGACATCGCGACCGAAAGCGGCATCTACTTCAACGAGCGAAGCGGCAATCGCTGGCAATTCGTCGGCGGGAACATGATTCGTCGCGACGGTGAAGGTACGAGCCTCATCGACGCCCAGCACGACGGCATCCTGGACGTCATCGCGCCATATCGCTCCGGTACGATGCTTGCGCGCTTCATCAATCCGCTGCATCACGGCGCGGATCCCACTCGCAACGTGTGGGACGTCGATGTTATCGATGCACACCCGCCGTTTACCGGAAACATGACGACCGCCGTCGCCGACGTCGACCGAGACGGACGAAATGACGTGCTGCTGGCGCCGATGTATGGCGGCGGCGGTCTCTACTGGTACCAGGCGCCGAGGACGCAGAGTGGCCACTGGCGCCGGCACCTCATCGATAAGACGGTGAACTTTGTGCACCAGGGGTCGCTGCAGATCGCAGACATGAACGGAAACGGCCGTCCCGACGTCGCCTTTGCGGAGCAGGACCAGTCACCGACCCGCCGCGTCGGTGTATTTTATAATGTTGGCGGCAAAAGTTCGAGATGGCGACTTCAGGTTCTCGGCGTGCTCGGAGGCCACAACATCAAAGTCGGCAGATTAGGCCGTGATTGTCGCCCAAGCATCGTCAGCGCTCGTCATGGGTTTACTGGCGGACCGAACCCCCTAGTCGTGTGGCGCAATCTCTCACGTCAAGTGCCGAGCACCGCCGGACGTACCATCACCGCGCCGGCCGTAGTAAATTGCGCAACGTCGCCCCTGGCCCGCGTGTCGCGGTGACGATGGAACGAAGATAGTGTCGCGTGTCCTAATGCTATAGCGGCTTGCAGGAGTACAGGTTGCCGTTCTAACTTCCATAACGAGGGCTTGACGACCGCAAGCTGCACAGCCTCAGCTCTCGCTATAGTGGGCTGACCTCCGCGTTGTCGCACAAAGGCCACGAGCTCTATTGTTCCGGGGCCCTCGGGAAACGTGCGAGTTACGACTTCGTGATCGATCATTATGTCGCCTAGCACGGTGCGCCCAAGCAGTTGCGCGTGGAGATTGATTTCCTGAAAACGGCTGATTGCTCGCTCGCGAATCGCTTGGATGCCATCTGCCAGTGACGTTGTATGACTGATTCGGGCAAAGAAGTCTTCGGACGATTAGCGGGTTAGGGTTTGGGTGGTTTTGGTGGCGTTTTGGACGGCGGTGTCGGAGAAGGGGAGGGTGGTGCGCGCGAAGCGGGCCCAGGCGGCGGATTGATCGCTGTAGTGGGGTGAGGCGGGTTCGCCGGATTCGCCGGCGTCGATGTCGATCGTGCCGGCGTCCCAGTCGCCGGCGATCCAGACGGCGCGGAACGATTGCGCGTGGTTGTTCCACTGCACGGCGGGCGCGAACGTGCCGCCGCGGCCGGGGAACGTCGGGCCGTTCCATTGCCGCATGCCGAACGCCGCCAGCGCGTGCTTCAACGGCTGCACGGCGTACGTCCCGAACGTCGGGATCTCGGCGCCGAATTGCGTCTGCACGCGGTGCAGCGACGCGAGGACGAACGCGTCGTAATCGTCGTTCACCACCCATCCGCGAGGCTTCTCGCGCAGCGCGCGCAGCACGACCTCGAAACCGGGACCGCTGCCCGGATAGCGGTCGCGCAGCGCCGCGGGGAGATGCGCCGCCGCGATCGCGGCCAGCATGTCTTGGCGCAGTGCGACGACGGCCGTCGCTCCGCGCGACTCCGGCAAAAGCGTGCCGTCGAACGAGCGCACCGCGCCCAGGACCGGCACGAGCGATGCGTCCTGGCCGGCGTTCTTTCGCTCGGCCGACGCGAGGACGAGCATCGCGAACTCGCGTTCCGCGGGCGACGTTGCGTCGCGCTGCTCGGCCGCGATCGCGTCGGGCGAGAGCAGGCCACGTGCATCGGTCGAAGCGTGCAGCGCGCGGCGGATTTCGAACGCGCGATACGGCGGCGGCCAGAACGGTGCGAGGCGCTGGGAGCCGGCGCCGTCGGCGCGATTGTTGCCGGTGACGACGAGCGCGCTGCGTGACGGGTCGACGTGCGGCGCGTCGTCGTAGGCGAGATACTTGGGCTCGGCGTCGTCGCCGCTGTCGAGCCAGCGGCCCCACGACGGCTCCAGCGGTACCCCGCCGGCGAAATGGTACGCGACGCGGCCGGCGTCGTCGGCGAAGAGCACGTTGAGCGCGGGCTCCGGCACTTGCCGCATCGCGGCGACGCCTTCGGCCGCAGTGCGCGCGCGCAGCAGCTGCACGTACGGCGTGAGCGGCGAGACGGGATGCTGCATCATCCGCCAATCGAGCACATACGCGTAGTCGTTTTTCGGCGAGCGGCCGATCACGATGCCGAGCGGCGTCGTTTGATACGTCGCCTTGACGATGCCGCCGAAGCGCACGCGGATCGCTTCGTGCCGCGTTCCGGGCGTGATCCACTTCCGCTGTTCGTAGAGTTTGTCGCCGGTGATCGGCTCGCGCAGCACGCGCATCGCGGCCGTCTCGCCGGCGGTGACGCCCCAGGCGAGGTGCTCGTTGTGGCCGAGCGTGACACCCGGCGTTCCGGCGAGCGCGGCGCCGCCGATGTGCAGTCCTGGAGCGCTGCCCTCGAACAGATACCAGATCGTCGGGATGCCGAGATCGAGATGCGGGTCGTTCGCGAGCACGGCCTTGCCGACGGTCGTGCGGTCGGCGCCGACGACCCAGCCGTTGCTGCCGATCGGCGGGCGATCTTCCGCAGGCATGGTCGCCGCGACGTTGGCCGCGCCGGGCAGCACCGGCAACTTTGCGATGTCGCCTGCCGGGCGTCCGTTCGTCGGCACGTCGTAGCGCGGATCGGTGAGCGGATAGAACGCCTCGATGCCGGCGTCGCCGACGACCTGGTGGACCGCGTCGCGGATGATCACGTCGTCGGGCTTGTCGTTGAGGTCGAGCACCGTCGCGAACCCGACCACGATCGCGTCTTCGGGCTTCCACGGTTCGAAGCGGAAGAAGAGGGCGCGGTACTCCGCCGGCGTCGGCTGATGGGCTGCGGCGGCGTTCACGCCGTCGGCGAACGCCTGGAGTTCCGCCCGCTCTTCGGCGCTGGCGGTTGCGTACACGCTCGTCGCGATGCGGCGGATGTCGTAGCGCCGCATGCGCCGGTCGACGGGCATCAGCGGCGGCCCGAGCACTTCGGCGAGCCGGCCGCCGACGTAGCGCCGGGTGAGGTCCATCTGGAACAGCCGGTCGCTGGCCATCGCGAACCCTTCGGCCACGAAAAGGTCGTGAACCGATCCGGCGCGCACGTGCGGCACGCCGCGCGCGTCGCGCGCGATCGTCACCGGACCGTCGAGGGGGATCCCCGTCTGCGTCCCGGTGACGTCGGCGACGCCGGCTTTCGTGGCGTAGAAGACCCACGCGACGTACGCGAGCGCGACCAGCGCGACGAGAGCGACCGCCCAGACTAGGGCGGCCACTCCGCGCAGGATCCATCGTCTTGCCACGGGTCGTCCTTAGACCGAGCGCCCCGTCGCCCCCGCGCCCGCACGAGGGCGCGGCTCGAGAACTACGCCGCTGAAGCGTACTTCGCGTAGCGCTCGAGCAGGCCGCCCCAGCCGCCCTCGCTCGTGAAGATCCCGACCATCTGTTGGGTGTGCTCGCCGTACGCCTCGAGATTGCGATGCTCGAGCACGACGCGTGTGCTGGTCGGCGAGAGTTCCTCGAACGTCACCTCGACCTGGGTTTGGACCGACGGGTCGTATTTGAAGTCGTGGCTGATCTCCCACGAGAACACGAGGCGCGCCGGCGGCTCGTAGGCGAGCACGCGGCCGAGGCCGTGCTCGTCGCCGTCGGCGTCGATGCCGTACCAGCGTCCGCCTTCGCGCGGCTCGATGATCGAGGCGCGCGCCGGCGCCTTGCCGATCGTGTGCGTATCCAGCGGCCACCAGGCCGTCATGTCGACGAAGGTCTCGAAGGCGCGCGCGCGCGGCGCGTTCACCACGATCTCGCGGGTCACCGAAGTGGCGGTAGGCGTCATTATGTCTCCTCGGGTGGCTGTTCGGCAGGGGATTGCTGGGCAGGGGGGTGCTCGGCGACGTCTTTGAACGCCACCAACGCGTCACGCCAAAATCGCTCGACCGCGGCCTTCAAGAGCGCGATCCCGGCGGGATCGGCCGCGTAGAGCCGTCGGGCGCCGTCGCGTCGCACGGTCAGCAGGCCGGCGTCGACGAGCACCCGGAGGTGCTGGGAGACGGCCGGACGGCTGATCGGAAACTGCGCGGCGAGGTCGCCGACCGCGTGTTCCTCGCGCGTCAGGAGCTCGAAGATCGCGCGGCGGGTGCTGTCGCCCAGGGCGTCCAACTGGGCGGCTTGGTGAGTCTTCACTTACGGTAAGTGTAGGCTAACCAATGGCGCGCGTCAAGCGGTCGGCGTGGACATTGTGATCCGCGCGTGCTAAAATAGGCGTCTATGCCCCTCGGCCGATAACGCGGGCCCAAGGAACGTCAAACCGGCGTCTCCTGGGGTCTGTTCGCCATTCTCGCCCTGAGCCCGCCCTTTTGGGCCCTTCGACAACCCTTCGACAGGCTCAGGGTGACAGAGAAGTAGCGACAAGACTCCAGCCACTCCGGAACTGTGACGTCACCTCGGCCGCCTCTGTCTTGCCGACGCGCTGAGATAAAGGAATCGATGAACCTCCTCGACGTCAACAATTTCGACGCAATGCGTATCGGGCTTGCGTCACCTGAACAAATTCGCGCTTGGTCCTTCGGCGAAGTGAAGAAGCCGGAGACGATCAACTACCGGACCCTGAAACCGGAACGCGACGGCCTCTTCTGCGAGAAGATCTTCGGGCCGACCAAAGACTGGGAATGCCACTGCGGCAAGTACAAGCGCATCC
>JAQBPL010000098.1 GCA_028287545.1 Vulcanimicrobiota bacterium
ATCTGCGCGTCGCTCGATTTCGCCGGCACCGCCGATCTGACGCGCGAGGGGAGCCAAGCCTTCGGCGCGCGCATGTGCGCCGAACTCGACGAGCTCGGCAGCTCGATCGTCTCGACCTATTTCCCCCGCGTCCCGGTGGGCTGATGCGGTACACGATCGCCCACCGCACGCGCTACTACTATCCGGTCCCCGTTCACGACAGCCACACGATCGTCCACCTGCAGCCCCGCAGCGACGCCTCGCAGTACTGCACGCGGTACGAGCTGAGCGTTTCGCCGCGGACGCGGGTCTTCTCATATGCCGATCGCTTCGGCAACGACGTCCAGCACTTCGCGATCCTGCCGGAACACGCCATGCTCGAGGTGATCGCGCGCTCGCAGGTGGTGACGGCGCGCGGTGCGCCGGCGGCCCCCGAGCCGCTGCCGCGCAGTCTGGTCGACGCCGACCCGCAGCGCGACGAGCTCTTCGACTACCTCCACGGCAGCCGGTACATCACCTTTGGCGACGGCCTCGGCGCGTTCGCCGACCAGGTCGGCACGCCGGGCCCGGACGACGACATCGTCGGCTGGCTGCAGCACGCCTCGCACACGCTGCACGATGAGTTCACGTACGACAAGACGACGACCAGCGTCCATGCGACCGTCGAGGAGTCGGTTCGCCTGCGGGCCGGCGTGTGCCAGGACTTCGCGCACGTGCTGATCGCGCTGTGTCGCCGGGCGGGCATTCCGGCGCGCTACGTCAGCGGCTACATCGCCGGCGGCGGCGAAACGCTCGGCGCCGAAGCGTCGCACGCTTGGGCGGAAGCGTATCTGGGCCCGCGCGGCTGGATCGGCATCGACCCGACCAACGATACCTGGATCGGCGATGCGTTCGTGCGCATCGCGACCGGCCGCGACTACCGCGACGTCAGCCCCGTCCGCGGCGTCTTCACCGGCGCATCCTCGAGCATCATGTCGGTCGACGTCGCCGTCGAAGCCCTCTCCCACGCCCAACAACAATTCCAAGAAAACGACTACCAGCAACAGCAGCAATAGCCGGAACCGCTACCGGGACGTTAGTCCCGTCCGCGGGTCTTTACGGGCTTACCAGCAACAGCAGCAGTAGTCGCTAATTGATCGCACGGCCGCCTGTCGCTCAGAGAGATGAGCGCACGCGTACTGTGCTCAGAGTTCGCTTGTGTTAGCGTTTGGCCACGACGAGCGATCCGTTCGTCGTACCCTGGAGCGTGCACACATGCAGAGTTCTCAACTTGTGCGTGCGGCTTGCGTTCTGTCGGCGTTCGCGTTGAGCGCTTGCGGTGGTGGCGGCACGAAATCCGTCACGCCGACGACGTCCGCACAAGCCCCCGGTACAACACAATCCCCCACCACCGCGTCCACGAGCTTCGCCACTTCGACGGCGTCGTCGACGCACGATTTAGCGCCGGCCGGCGGCTTCACGGGCGCGATTTCCCTGACCGGCGCATCTGCGGCGTCGACGATGACCGCGACGTCGAGCACGATCGCCCCTGACGGTGCGTACACGCAGAGCTCGGTGCGCAGCCCGCAAAGCGGTACCCTGACGTTCTATTTCTACGTGACGCTGGCTACACCGATCACGGTCACCTTCACGGGACTCCCCGGCTTCTCGCTGACGTTGCCCTCGACGATCCCGACGACCGGCCGCAGCTTCTTCTACGCGATCTCCGATCCGACGATCAAGGACGTCACTTTGGCATTCCGCACGGAAGGACCGGCCGTGGTGTCGGGACAGAACATCACGTTCGCTCCAAGCGCGAACCCGATCACGCTGCAAGCCGGGCAGAAGTATGTCGTGACGTTCTACGCGACGTCACTCTCCGGAACGGTCCCGGTCACGACGATTGCGGTTCCGAACGTACCGCCCGCGACCGGAACCTGGAGCTTCGACATCAGCGCAGTCGACCCGTCGAAGCATGCCTACTACCTCGCCGACCGCACCAACTTCAGTCTGGATATCGTCGATACGAACGCGACCAGGCTCGTCGCCCAGATTCCGGGGTTCGTCGGCTTCACCGGAGATAACGCCACGTCCGGACCAGACGGCGTCGTTCCGATTCCCGGGACCAACACGGTCTATGTCGGAGACGGCAAGAGTCAGGTGCAAGTCGTCGACGTGTCGACCCGTGCGATCACCAAGACGATCAGCACGGCGATCGTTCCCGGCGACCTCTTCCGCTCCGACGAGGGGTCGTACGATCCCGACGACAAGATCGTCGCTTTCGCGAACAACGCGGATACGCCGCCGTTCATCACCTTCATCTCCACCGCGACGAACCAGGTGCTCGCGCACTACGTCTTTACCGGCGCATCGGGCGTGGAGCAAAGCCAATACGACCCCACGACGAAACTCTTCTTCGTCAACGTCGTCGGCACGCCGGCGAATCCCGGCGGCGAGGTCGATACGTTCGACCCGGCGACGGTACTCGCAAAAGCTCCGGTGGTGAAGTCGCGCTATCCGCTGACGAATTGCGCACCGACCGGCATGGCCGTCGGGTTGAACGATCAGCTGTTGATCGGCTGCGACCCTCCGAGCGGCGCGCTGACGACGATCGTCCTCGATGCCGCGACCGGCACGGTGGTCAAAACGTTCACCCAGGTCGGCGGTTCCGATGAAGTGTGGTTCAACCCGGGGAACAATCGGTTCTACACGGCATCGCGCACCTGGACCAAGACCGGAATCGTCGGCGGTCCGCCTGCGCCGGTCCTCGGCGTCATCGATGCTGCGACGCTGACCTTCATCCAGAACGTCCCGACGGAGACGAATGCCCACTCCGTCGCGGCCGATCCGGTGACCAACCACATCTTCGTCCCACTCCCGACGAAGGGGATCGGCGTGTACTCCGGCTTCTAGCCTACCGCTGGTCGAAGGGACCAACGGGCGCGCCTCGTGTCACCTTGCGCGGCGGCATGAGGCGCGCTCGCTACATATGCGAAGTCAATACGGCGAGGAAGGCGGCTGACGTCGCCGAAGGCCGCGCTTGAGATTGCCCCTATACCTGAGGCGAGGCGGAATGACGATGAACGGACATCCCTTTGCGGTTACCGGTATGGACCTGAGCGGCTACATGGTCAAGGATGCGCGTCGTGCGATCGGCTTCTATCGCGACGTGTTAGGACTCGAGCCGGTGAAGGTGTATCCGGACGATCGGGGAGCCGAATATGAGCTTGCGGACGGGACGACGTTCGGGCTGTGGGGCGGCGGCGGAGCGGTGATGCCGTTCCAACCCAGCAACGGCATCCTCTTTGCGGTCGACGACCTCGATGCCGCCGTCGCGGCACTCAAAGCCCGCGGCATAGCGATACACATGCAGCACGAAACACCCGTCTGCTTCATGGCGATGATCAGCGACACCGAAGGCAACAGCATCACCTTGCACAAGCGCAAGCCTTCGACGTGACGAACTCCCGTTAGTCGCCTTTCAGGCCAGATGGCGCCCCTACGTCACCCTAAACTTGTCTCGGGCAGCGGGGCGTGGCGGCGCGATCGTGGCTCACCCTTCGACGAGCTCAGGGTGACAGAAGCCGACGCGAAAACGTGAAAGCGCGAACGGCCACGAACCGCTGTCACCCTGAGCTTGTCGAAGGGCCGTGGACGTGAGCGAGCCGGCGGATCTCATTCCAATCGCCGGCGATTAACGCGCGTTTCTTCGCGCGACGCCAACCTTTGAGCCGCTTCTCGGCAAAGATCGCCTCGTCCGGGGTCGAGAACAATTGCGCGTACACGAGCTTCACCGGACGCCGGTGGTGTGTGTAACACGTAGGACTCCAACCGCTTGCGTGTTGCGCGACCCGCACTTCTACGTTTGACGTAACGCCGACGTAGTAACTGCCGTCCCGACATTCGAGCATATAGACCCAAAATTGCTTCACGCCGGTACAATCCCGACGGGAGCGCCCTTAGACAAGCGCACGAGGGCGCGATTGTGGCTCACCCTTCGACGAGCTCAGGGTGACAAAGGCGAACGCGATACCGTGAACGGCCACAAACCACCCGGGGGGAGGGATGGCTCGCTAGTTGCCGAGGTACAGGCCTCCGAACATGGCGTTGGTTTCGTAGGCGAATCCCGGCATCGACGGGTGCGATACGGTTTCGCCGGGGCCGAAACGAAGTACGCCGTCGCGTGCGTGGGCGACGACCGTGCGATGCGGCGGATCGACGACGTAGACCACCATCGTTCCGGCGGCGAGGTAAGCGCGCACCTTCCAGGCTAGGTCGCGTTCCGACTCGCCGACCGAAAGGATTTCGACCGCGACTTCCGGCGCGCGCGGGGGTGATTCCGACGCCGCTGGGCCCAGCGCGTCGAGTGACTCTCGTGAGAGGTACGCGACGTCCGGCACGAGCGACACGAAGGCGTAGCCGGTGGCCGCAAACTCGTGTCGCCACTCGTGATACGCCTCGCCGCGGCCGGCCGCCCATGCGTTGAGCGCGTTCATCCACCGCGCCTCGAGGGCTTGGTGACGCCGCTTCGGGCTCATCTTCTGCACCAAGCGGCCGTCGATGAGCTCGGTCGCCGGTCGAGTTTCCGGGATCGGGATGGGGGCGAGCATCGCGTCCTCCTCACGCAATGCTATCACTACTGGCGCGCCGATGGACAAGGTCAGGGTGACGCGGCGTGAGGGCGCGATCGTGGCTCACCCTTCGACAGGCTCAGGGTGACAAAATTCGTGACTAGCCTCCGCCGGAGGGGGCGAGCAACTCGTAGCCGCCGTGGGCGGCGACGCGTTCGCCGGGTTTGAGGCCGGCGGCGAGGACCGCGCTCGTGTCGTCGCTGGCGCCGACTTGGACGCCGCGCATTGCGAACTTCCCGTCCGCACCGGGAACGAACACCACCGTTTTTCCGGTTTGCGGATCCTGGACGAGCGCGGTCTGCGGAACGATGACGCCGTGGCGCTGCCCGACCGTGACGGTGGCGGTGACCGCGTCGCCGGGGACGGCGCCGGCGGGGACGCCGCTGACGATGACGGTTGCGATTTGGGTCGCGGGATCGACGGCCGGCACGACGGCGGTCACGGTGCCGGACGTCGCCGCTCCGCCGCGCGCCAGGCGCAGCGATGCCGTATCGCCGACGCGCACGCTGAGCGCCGCGTCACCGGGGATCTGCAGCGTCACCGCGGCATCTTCGGGCGGACCGACTTCGACGACCGGCGTCGTCACGTCGACCGATTCGCCGGGATGCTTGAGCACCGCGATGACGACGCCCGCATGCGGCGCGCGCAGCACCGCGTTCGCGAGCGCGAGCTGCGCCGCGGCCGTGCGCGCCTGCGCGCTGGAGAGCTGCGCGCCGAG
>JAQBPL010000086.1 GCA_028287545.1 Vulcanimicrobiota bacterium
GCGACCGCCCCGACCGACGTCGCAAGATCGTAGCCGCACGGCGCGACGATGACGACGTCGGGATCGGCGCCCGCGATCGCCTCCCAGTCCAGCACGCGGCTGTTCGCGCCGGGGTCGGCCAGAATCGGTTCGCCCCCGGCGAGCTCGACGAGTCCCGGCGTCCAATGCCCGCCGCTCATCGGCGGATCGGTCCATTCGAGCACCAGTACGCGCGGCGGCGGTGCGGACCGCGTGCGCGCCGCCAGCGCGTCGACGCGAACGCGCAGTCCCGCGTTCACTTCGGCCGCGCCGTCTTGCGCTCCGACGAGATCGCCGACGAACGCGATCGTGGAGAAGACGTCCTCGAGTGACGACGGCTCGAGCGAGACCACTCGCGGATCACCCCGGAGCCGCTTCGCGGCGCGATCGACGATCTCGTAGGAGACCGCGCAGACCGCGCACAGCTCCTGCGTGATGATGAGGTCGGGGTCGAGCGCGGCGAGTTTGGCGTCGTCGAGGCCGTAGAGGGACGATCTGGCATGGACGCTGGCACGGACGTGCCGGTCGATCCCCGCGGCGTCCAGCTCGGCCGGCAGAAGGGACGAGGTCAGCGCGGGGAGCGATCGCGCCTCCGGCGGATAATCGCATTCGTGCGTCACGCCGACGAGCTGGTCGCCCGCTCCGAGCGCGTAGACGATCTCGGTCGCACTCGGCAGCAGGCTCACGATGCGCATTCGAGGCTGCTTCGAACGAGAAACGCCGGGCGCCTCGGCCGAGCCCGCGGCCATGGATGGCCCGACGACCGTGCAAGCCCTTGACGCAAGCGTGCCGCGCGGGGGAGGAGAGGCGCGCCCGCGTGAATTTGGTCGGTCGCCTTTCCACCATCCAGGAGTCCCGCCCTGAACAAGATCAAGGTCCTCAACCCCGTCGTCGAGCTCGACGGCGACGAGATGACGCGCATCATCTGGCACTTCATCAAAGACAAGCTCATCCTGCCGTACCTCGAGATCGACCTGAAGTACTTCGATCTGGGGATCGAGCACCGCGACGCGACCGACGACCAGGTCACGCTCGACGCGGCGCGCGCGATCAAGCAGTACGGGGTCGGCGTCAAGTGCGCGACGATCACGCCGGACGAGGCGCGGGTCGAGGAGTTCCACCTCAAGTCGATGTGGCGTTCGCCGAATGGCACGATCCGCAACGAGCTGGACGGCACGGTCTTCCGCGAGCCGATCATCTGCAAGAACGTCCCGCGTCTGGTGCCGGGGTGGACGCAGCCGATCGTCATCGGCCGCCACGCGTTCGGCGATCAGTACCGGGCGACGGATTTCGTCGTCCCCGGTCCCGGCACGCTCACGGTCAAGTTCACGCCGACGAACGGCGGGACGCCGATCGAACGGACGGTGTTCGAGTTCCCGGGCGGCGGCGTCGCGCTCTCGATGTACAATCTGGACGAGTCGATCCGCGGGTTCGCGCGGGCCTCGATGAACTACGGGCTGCTGCGCGGCTGGCCGGTCTATCTCTCGACCAAGAACACGATTCTCAAAGCGTATGACGGCCGGTTCAAGGATCTCTTCCAACAGGTGTTCGACGAGGAGTTCAAGACCGAGTTCGACGCGCGCGGCTTGACCTACGAACATCGCTTGATCGACGACATGGTCGCCGCGGCGATGAAGTGGTCGGGCGCGTTCGTGTGGGCGTGCAAGAACTACGACGGCGACGTGCAGTCGGATACCGTCGCGCAGGGTTTCGGTTCGCTCGGCCTGATGACGTCGGTGCTGATGACGCCCGACGGCAAGACGATCGAAGCGGAAGCGGCGCACGGCACCGTCACCCGTCACTATCGCGAGTACCAGAAGGGCCGCGAGACGTCGACCAATCCGATCGCGTCGATCTTCGCATGGACCCGGGGCCTCGCGCATCGCGGCAAGGTCGACGGAACGCCGGAGGTGACGCGCTTCGCCGAGACGCTCGAGCAGGTGTGCATCGAGACCGTCGAGGCCGGCAAGATGACGAAGGACCTCGCGATCCTGATCGGGCCGGATCAGCCCTGGCTGACGACGACGCAGTTCCTGGACGCGCTGGACGCCGAGCTGCGGCGGCGCATGGAATCCGCGCCGGCGCCGGCCGCCGTCTAGGCCGGGTTCGAACGTGTGCGACGCGCGATGAGCGGCGATGAGACGCTCGCGATCCTGGTCGGCGGCGGGCCGGCGCCCGGGATCAACGGCGTCATCGCCTCGGCGACGATCGAGGCGCGCAACAGCGGGTTGCGCGTCCTCGGCATCTACGAGGGCTACCGGCACCTCGTGCGGGGCGACACCTCGCACGTGGTCGAGCTGGAGATCGACGACGTCTCGCGCCTGCACTTCACCGGCGGTTCGATGCTGCGCACGTCGCGCACCAACCCCGCCAAAGACGAAGAGTCGCTGCGCCGGTGCGTCCGTTCGCTCACGCTGCTCGGCGTGCGCTACCTGATCGCGATCGGCGGCGACGACACGACCTTCGGCGCGGCCCGCATCGCGGCGGAGACCAAGGGCCGCATCGGCGTCGCCACCGTGCCGAAGACGATCGACAACGACTTGCCGCTCCCCGACAACGCGCCGACGTTCGGCTTCGAGACCGCCCGCGCGGTGGGCTCCGCGATCGTCGAGAACTTGATGGAGGACGCGCGCACCGCGTCGCGCTGGTATCTTGCCGTCACGATGGGCCGCAAATCCGGCGCGCTGGCGCTGGGAATCTGCAAGGCGGCGGGCGCGACGATCGCCGTGATCCCCGAAGAGTTCGCCGACGGGCCGATCAGGCTCCACTCGGTCGTCGACACGCTGGTCGGCGCCGTCGTGAAGCGGCTCGCGTCCGGCGCGGACCACGGCGTCGCGGTCGTCGCGGAAGGGATCGCGGAGCGCATCGCGCCGGAGGAGCTCGCCGCCGTGACTACCGCCGCGCGCGATGCGTACGGACACGTGCGGCTGGCGGACGTTCCGCTCGGCAGCGTGCTGCGCGACGCCGTTCGGGTGCGGCTGGCCGAGATCGGTCTCGACACCACCGTCGTGCCGAAAGACATCGGCTACGAACTGCGCAGCGCGAAGCCGATCCCGTTCGACGCGGAGTACACGCGCACGCTCGGCTACGGTGCCGTGCGCTACCTGCTCTCGGGGCGGAGCGGTTCGCT
>JAQBPL010000118.1 GCA_028287545.1 Vulcanimicrobiota bacterium
AACCCAGAACTTGAGCGTTTCATGGCGGCGCGCATGAAGGCGACGACGATCGAGCTCGATGCCGGTCACCTCTCTCTGGTTAGCCGTCCAGAAGAAGTCTCACAGCTCATTTTGGCAGCAGGCGGACTCGGCAAATGACGCTGCAAGGATTCGTTTAGCGGTCCTCACAAGCGAGGTGAGAGACTTGAAGAACGTTCAACCGCCTTTGGCAAACATCAATCACGCTGGGTGTCCGCGATTTTGCGGCCGAGCGTGAGTTCTATCGGCGTCTTCATGGGCGCTCGTGCTCGACTTGGAAGAATTTGCCGTCTTCGAGCTGCGCGGAGTTCTCCTCGCATTGTTTCCAGTGGATCAGCTCGCAGCAGATGCCCGAGCAAAGCCCGAGAGCAGCCGTGATGGGATTCGCTTCAGCATCATCACCGTTGACACCCCGACGACGTGGATGAAATGATTGCGCTTTTTCGCGAAGCCGGCGGAAGCGTATCGAAACACCCGACCGACGCGGAATTCTTCGACGGCCGTTCCGCATATGCAAGCGATCCGGAAGGCAACTATTGGGAGATCGCGTGGGCAGCCCCGGGCAACTCGGTGGTTGCGGCCGCGCGCCGCGCGGCGGGTTTGGAGCCGGATTCTCCAGCCAAGGCGTGACTTGCCCCCGTCACCCCGAGCTTGTCGAGGGGCCCCCGTCACGCACGGTGCCTCACGACGCACGTTTAACGCGAGGCACCACGCGCGACGAGGGCCCCTCGACAAGCTCGGGGTGACGGGGGGGCGGTCGTGGAAGAGGGGCCCCAATGCGGGTGCTCGTCTTCATCCTTGCGCTGTTTTTTGCATGGGGCGTACCCCTCGCCTCGTGCGCACAGCTCGCGCCGGCGCAGATCGAGATCCGCGTGAACGACGGGAACGGCGTCCCGCTGGAGAATGCGCGCGTGTTCATCAGCGGCCCGGCGATGACTTCCGCGCTCACGCCGCGCGACGGGCGCTTGCGCTTCGACGACGTCGAGCCGGGGATCTACGACCTGCGCGTTGAGCGCACGGGCTACGATGCCGTGCGGGTCGGTGAGGTCGAAGCGCTCGCGGGACGGCGCCGTACCGTCGAGGTCACGCTTACGAAATCGGCGCCGAAGGCGGCGGCGTCGAGCGCACCCGCCGCCGGCGGCGGACTGGCGGAGATCGGGCGCGTGACGGCGAGACCGTCCGTCGTCGTGAGCAGCACGGATGTCGACGACGGCAGCCCGCTGCGCCGCGTCTCGGAGAGCCTCGTCGATGCGCTCGGCAAGATGGCCGGCGTCTCCGTCGACACCACTAATGCAACCGGAACGCTTACGATCTCGCTGCGCAATGCCGATCCGTCGCAGACCCTCGCGACGGCGGGCGGCTCGCCGCTGCTCGGCGGCGCGGCGCCGCAATTGCAGCAGGTCGCGGGCGATCTCGCGAGCGGCGCGGGCATCGACACGAACCCGCGCTTCGGGTCGAACGGCGGCGTCGGCGGCTCGGTGAACTTCCGCACGCTCGAGCCGACGAAGACCTGGCAGAGCACGCTCTCGGCGGCCTACGGCACCTACGAGCGCAGCTACGCGACGTTCTCGCTCAGCGGCAGCCAAAAGAAGCTCGGGATCGCCGTGCAGCACGGGGTCCGCGGCGGCGACGACGTGCTGACCGGGCTGACGTTCGCGGACACGAGCGGCGCGACGTACCGCCACGACGGCGCCAACGCGCGCGATAGCGACTTCGTCAAACTGCGCTACTCGGTTTCGCCGAAGCTCACGTTCAACGCCAGCTACATCGCGGGGAGCTACCACAGCTCGCCGATTTGCCACGACTTCATCACGACCGAACCGTGCGGGTACGGTCCCGGAAACCTGAGCTACGGCAACTCGCACAACCGCGATTTTCGCGTTCAAGCGCAGATCGGCAGCGTCTCGTTTTTTGCGGGCACTTTCGAGAATGCCTACCGCTCTACCACTGACGAAGCGCACCTGACCGTGGCCGGAATTCCTGAGCCGATATTCTCTTTCAGCCGTGGCTCCGGCATCGGGTTCTACACGTATGCGACCGTACCGAAAGACCGGCAGACGCTCGCGATCGCGCTCGGAGCGTTCAATGGCGTAAACACGACCGTCGCGAGCGGAGCATTTCAGTATCCGACCTCGTCGCCGTACCGCTTCGGCTGGTTTTCGGTCCAGGACACGTTCAAGATGTCTGAACGCTGGGAAACCGCCGTGAACTCCGGCACGTCGACGTCAATCGCGGGGACGGTCGCCTCGGGCGGCATCAACCTGACGATGCATCCTTCGAAGTTGGAGACGATCTCGCTGGGCGTAAACGCCGGCGGAGCCAACGGCGGCTACAACTACGGGAACGCGCCGTTCGGCGATCCGGCGCGCGGCACGTACAACTGCAGCGCCGACGAAGTGCGTGTCACCGGCCCGAACGAACCCGACGTGGCGAGTTCCTCGCGCAGCGTCGAGTTCACCTACGACAGACGCGGCCGGCGGGGCACGCTGCGGATCAGCGCATACGACCGTCTCGAACGCGGCTCGACGCTGCAGGCGCAGTTCCCGCTGCTCGCCTTGACGACGCCGCTCCCGTCCGGCTATCTCGCGGCGATCGAGAAGATCTGGAGCCAGCCGACGATCTGCGGCGCGGCACCGTTCGATCCGGCGCGCGTTTACGTTGCCGAATCGATCGCGGGCACGACGACGCGGTATCGCGGGGTCGACGCGCAAGGGCAGATCGTGCTCGGGCGCGAGACGATCGTGCAGCCGAGCTACTCGATCGGCGGTGCGACGCTCGCCGCGAGCGATCCGCGCCTGCTCTCCTCCGGCAGTCCGTACCAGCTCGGCGGGCAGCTCCCGTTCAAACCGCTGCACCGCGCAGGGCTGACCCTCGACGTGCGTCAGCCGCGCGCGAATCTCGAATGGCTGCTCAACGGCCAATGGACGTCGGCGAACAATTCCTCCGCCCTCGGGTCGTACGTCGTGGCCAACGCCGGCGTCTCGTGGGCGGCGCACCGCGGGCGGTTCACGATTGTCGCGAGCAACCTGTTCAACGCGGACACCGGACTGTTCTCGACCACCGAGTTCGCGCAGCCGCTCTCGCTCGTCGGCGGCGGCACATACGTGCCGGTGCCGAAGCTCCTGACGCCGCGTTCGTACACGCTGATCTATACCGTTCGCGGCGGACGGCTCAAATAGTGCCGGAGCAGGCGCCGGTGATCGAAACGGAACGGCTGATACTGCGCGCCCATCGCCTCGACGATCTCGCGGCGTGCGCCGCAATGTGGGCCGATCCGCAAGTCACCCGATATATCGGCGGCGAGCCGGCTTCCGAGCAGGACGTCTGGTTCAAGATGCTGCGCTATGCCGGGCTCTGGTCGTTGATGGGGTTCGGCTATTGGGCCATCGAGGAAAAGGCGACGGGCGGCTTTATCGGCGAGACCGGTTTCGCCGACTTCAAGCGTGACATCGTGCCCTCGATCGCCGGCGTACCGGAGCTCGGTTGGGCGCTTTCCGCGAGCGCGCACGGCAAAGGCTACGCGACAGAAGCGGTCGCGGCAGCCGTCGCGTGGGCCGACGCCCGGCTGTCATTATCGAAGACGGTCTGCATCATCAGCCCGGAAAACATGCAGTCCATTCGCGTCGCCGAAAAGTGCGGGTACGGACAACCGCAGCAAACGACGTACCACGGCGAACCAACGATCCTCTTCACCCGCCAAAAGAAACGCATGCCGCCGACGCAGGAATCACGCTCGCCGCAACACTGAAAGAGATCGCGTCTCTGGCTGCGTTCAGCCTCAGACGCTACACTCGTTCAGTCATGAGGGAGCGCACGAAAATGGAAACCCGTACCGTAGGCCAATCCGGTCCGCCCGTCGGCGAGATCGGCTACGGCGCAATGGGCCTGACTTGGGCGTACGGCGAGCCGATCCGCGCCGATCGCGAGGCCGAAGCGATCGCGCTGATCCATCGTGCGATCGATCTCGGCGTCACGCTGTTCGACACCGCCGAGGTCTACGGTCCGTTCACGAACGAGGAGCTGCTCGGGAAGGCGCTCAAAGGCAAGCGCGACCAGGTTGTCGTCGCGACGAAGACGGGTTTCGTTCCGCAGGCGGCGGGTGAGCAGATGCGGCGCGACGGACGCCCCGAGACGATCAAGCGCGCGGTCGAGGGCTCGCTGCGGCGGCTGCAGACCGACGTCATCGACCTCTACCAGCTGCACCGCGTCGATCCCAACGTTCCGGTCGAGGAAAGCGTCGGCGCGATGGCCGAGCTCGTCGCCGCCGGAAAAGTGCGCATGCTCGGGCTCTCGGAAGTCGACGTCGAGACGCTGCAGCGCGCGAACACGGTTCACCCGATCGCGACGCTGCAATCGGAGCTCTCGCTTTGGACGCGCGACGCGCTGCCGGAGATTCTGCCGTGGTGTAAAGCGCATGGCGTCGGCTTTCTCGCGTTCTCGCCGCTCGGGCGCGGATTTCTGACCGGACGGCTCGCGCAGCGCGACATCGCACCGACGGACTTCCGCGCCACGCTGCCGCGCTTCCAGGGTGAGAATTTCGATCGCAATCAGCGGCTCGTCGAACAAGTCGAGGCGGTCGCACGCCGCGCCGGCGCAACGAACGGTCAGGTCGCGCTCGCGTGGACGCTGGCACAAGGTCAGAACGTGATCCCGATTCCCGGAACCAAACGCATCGCGTACTTGGAAGAAAACGTCGGCGCTGCCGGCGTTCGCCTCAGCGTCGCGGACCTCGCCGAACTCGACGCTCTGGAGGCCCCCGTTGGCAACCGCTACGCCGCTACCTGAGCTCCGTACGCCGGATGCGAAGGCTCCGGCGGAGGTCGCGTCGCCGCGTCTCTCCGGCGGTCTGATCACGATCTTCGCGGTGGCGTGCGGACTCGCCGTCGCCAACCTCTACTACGCGCAGCCGCTGCTTGAGGTGATTCGCCGAACGTTCGGCGTCGACGAAGCGGCGTCCGGACTGATCGTCACGGTGTCGCAGCTCGGATATGCCGCCGGCTTGCTGCTGCTCGCGCCGCTCGGCGATCTGTTCGAGAACCGCCGCCTGATCCTGACGATTTTGTGCGGGACCATCGCCTCCTTGGTGGCGGCGGCGTTCACCCAATCGTTCCACGAATTCTTGGCCGCGATGCTGGCGATCGGCGTCACCTCGATGGTGGCGCAGGTTTTGGTGCCGTTGGCCGCGGCGCTCGCGCCGGCTGAAGCGCGTGGGCGCGTCGTCGGGCAGGTCCAGGGCGGCATCCTCTTGGGCATCCTTCTCGCGCGCGCCGTTTCGGGCATCGTTTCTGATGCGCTCGGATGGCGTGCGGTGTACGTGATCTCCGCCGTGCTGCTCGCGGTCATGACCGTCGTTCTGTACCGCGTGCTTCCGACCCGCCGGCCCGTCTTCGCGAATGGGTACAGGTCGCTCGTCGCGTCGCTCGTTCGGATCTTCCGCGATGAGCCGATGCTGCGCCGGCGCGCGTTCTATCAGGCGGCGATGTTCGGCACCTTCAGCGCGTTTTGGACGAGCATCACGTTCGTGCTCGCCGGTCCGCCCTTCCACTTCTCGGAAACATGGATCGGCCTCTTCGCGCTCGTCGGCGCGGCGGGCGCGCTGAACGCGCCGAACGCCGGGCGGCTGGGAGATGCCGGTCACGAGCACGTGCTCACGGGCGTCGCGTTTGTTCTCGCGGCCGGCGGTATGCTGTTGACGGCATTGCGAACGGACCTCTGGGCGTTGATCGCGGGCGCCGTTCTCATCGACCTCGGCGTGCAGACGACGATGGTCCTCGGGCAGCGAATCATCTTCGCTCTCAATCCCGCGGAACGCGGTCGCCTCAACACCCTGTATATTGCGACGCTCTTCGCCGGCGGAGCCGTCGGCTCGGCGGTCTCCGGTTTCGCGTACGCGCGCGCCGGATGGGACGGCGTCGTGATCTTCGGCGCAGCGCTCCCGCTCGCCGCGCTGCTCTGCTGGCTCAGCGAACGCAAGCGAGCATTCGCACCGGGCTGAGCACACACCGTTGTCACGCTGAGCGTGACCTTGTCACGCTGAGCTTGTCGAAGGGCCTTCGTCACGCATGGTGCCTCGCGATACACGTTGCCTTGGGGCACCATCGTTGACGAAGGCGCTTCGACAAGCTCAGGGTGACAACGGTGTGTGCTCAGGGTGACGAGGGCGATGTGTCGAAGCCGCGCTCTCGTGCTGGGTTTCGAACAGAAGTATCACTTCACGCTTGCGACGGTCACGTGTGATGCGCTGGAGATCGCGACGGCCGAAGACGATCGTCTCTTCACGGAGGCGTGTGCGCGCCGCGATATCGCGTGCGTCGAAGTCGCCTGGGATCGCGAGGACCTTCCCTCTCGCGCCGACGCCGGCGTGCTGCGCACGCCGTGGAATTACCACCTGCGGCCCGACGCATTTCGCGCGTGGCTCCGCCGCGCCGCGGCCGCAGGGCCGCTGTTCAACGACCTCGAGACGCTGCTGGCGAACATCGACAAGTCGTACCTCATCGGCCTCGCGGCGGCCGGCGTGCGCACTGCGCCGACGCACCTGGTCGAACGAGGGGCGTCGGGCGCCGACCTCGCGCAGATCGCGTCATCGCGCGGGTGGCAGCGCGTCGTCGTGAAGCCCGCGATCTCCGCGAACGGGTATCTCACGATGCAGGTCGAGACCGACGCGTTCGACGCGGGACAACGTCTCCTCGAGACGATCCTTCGCGAGCGTGCAGCGCTGGTCCAACCCGTCATGGACGACGTGTACGCCGGCGGGGAACGCTGCCTCATCTTCTTCGACGGAAGCTACTCGCACGGCGTCGTCAAACGCCCGTTCGCGATCGATGCCGCCGGCACGCAGCCCTTGGAGGGACGCCCCGACGACATCGGGCTCGCGCAACGCGCGCTCTCGACGCTTCCGTCGATACCGCTCTACGCGCGGGTCGACATCGTGCGCGACGCGTCCGGCGCGCCGTGCGTCATGGAACTGGAGCTGGTCGAGCCGGAACTGTACCTGCGCTACGCTTCCGGCGCAGCGGACCGGTTCGCGACAGCGCTCCGCGCGCGTCTTGACGCAGCGTACCGCTCACTTCACGTGGGCTAGCGCGATTCGGTTTACGCCGCTGCAGGCGAGGGCGAGGTTTCCGTCGCGGGTTACCATCATGTTGCGCACGACGCCTCCGCCGGAGGGGATCGCCCACGTCTGGAAGTGGTGATTCTGTGGATCGAATCGCACCAGCGTGTTCGGTCGCACGCCGGATTCGCTGTACCACACCGCACCCTTGAGCACCGCGATCGCGTACGGACGTGAGTTCGGCCCGCCGGGCGACGGCCATTCGGTGACGCTGCCGGTCTTGGGATCGAAGCGGCCGAGGTAACCGCGCGCATAGTCGGAGTACCACATCGTGTCGTCGGCCGTGATCGCGACGCGGCGCGGGCGCGCCTCGGCGTTCGGCAGGCGGTACTCGCGGATCGCCATCGTCACGGGATCGATGCTCGCGATCGCGTTGCTGCCGAACTCCACGAACCACGGGACGCCCTTCGACGTCACGACCATGCCGTACGGATTCGCGCGCGGCGTCGGAACCGTGACGAGCTTGATCTCGCCGGTGCGCGGCACGAGCCGCCCGATCATGTTGGCGCCCTGCGCGGTGAACCACAGCGTGCCGTTCCGATCGAAGATCGGCGTGTGCGGATCGCGCGCCGCCGGATCCGGCAGTTTGTACTCGGTGAACGTGCCGGCGCGAACATTGAGCTTCCCGATCGCGCCGGCGAAGTTCTCGGTGAACCACACGTTGCCGTCGGCGTCCATCACGAGGCCGTGCGGTCCGGACGCGGCGGTCGGCGGATGATACTCTTTGAACGTGCCGCTCGCCGGATCGAGACGGCCGAGTGCGTTCGCCATCTGCCCGGTGTACCAAATCGAACCGTCCGGCGCGGCGAGCGGATCGTGCGGACGCGAGCCGGGCGTCGGCACGATCCATTCCTTGATCGTCACGGTGACGCTGCCGGGAAGTAACACGGCTTCGGGCGCGGCCTTCGGCGGGAAGTTCGTCGCGAGGTAGTCGACCACCGTATCGACGCGATCGGCCGGCACTGCAGCGCCGTCGTTCACCATCATCGTGACGACGTTGCGCCAGCCGTCGCGATCGTACCCCGCGCGCGAGACTTGGTCTAGGCTGTGGCACTTCGCGCACGATGCCTGGACCACGTCACGCCCGGGCCCCTCGGGCAGCACGGCCTGACCGCGCACGGGAATCGCCAAACAGACGAGCGCTGCGGCGAACAACGGTAAGGCGTATCGACTCGACATCGCTGCTACCTCCGGCAGAGATGACTTTCGTATTGGCCGCAAGCCGATTCCCGCCGCGCATTGTGATCCGCGCACTCGATACACGCAAGGATGGTAATAGCAGGCAAGCAAAAGGACGGTCGGTCACGCGTCCCGACGGCGACGTTCAAGAACGGCGGTCACGCTCACGGTGAGCACGGGAGCCTTCGCGATCTTCGGAGTTACGATCGGGAAGTAGGGCATCACGCGGAGCGTGAGGGCGCCGCTCACACAGCGATCGCTTGCGGCTCCGCGCTCTTGCGCATCGAGCGGTCGAGCATTTTCGTGAGGCCGTAGACGTCGCGCGTCGTCGAAACGTCGACGCCTAAGAGGCCTCCGAGCTCGACCACCGCGCCGATGATGCAGTCGATCTCGAGCGGGCGTCCGGCCTCGAGGTCTTGCAGGGTCGACGTCTTGTGATCGCCGACGCGGCGCGCGCCGTCGATGCGGCGGTCGATCGAGACGTCGATCGTGATCCCGAGGGCGTTCGCGACCGCGAGCGATTCGTGCATCATGCCGCGCACCATCGGCGCGAGTGACGAGTCGCCGGCGAGTTCGCCGAGCGTCGAGCGCGTCAGCGCGCTCAAGGGGTTGAAGCAGACGTTGCCCAGGAGCTTCGTCCAGACGTCGACCCGGATGTTTGTCGTGACCGGTGCCTTCAGGCCGCCGGCCTGGAAGTCGGCAGCGATTTTCTGCAGGCGCCGCGTCGTCGCGCCGTTCGGATGGCCGAGCACATAGCGCGTCCCTTCGATGTGGCGCACGACGCCCGGTGCGGTGAGTTCCGTCGAGCAGTAGACCGCGCAGCCCACGACCCGCTCGGGATCGAACGTGCGCGCGAGGAGTCCGCCGGCGTCGACGGTGTCGAGCGAGTGCCCGTCCAGCGGGCCGCCGTGCTGCTGGAAGTACCACCACGGGATCCCGTTCTGCATCGAGACGATGACGGTGTCGTCGCGCAGCAGATGCGCGATCTCGCCGAGCATGCCCGTGATCTGATGCGCCTTCAGCGCGATGATCACCACGTCGACGGTCCCGATGTCGGCGCACACGTCGGTGCAGCCCGGAGCGACCGTGTACTCTTCCCGTGCGCCGACGATGCGCAGGCCCGACCGGCGCATCGCGGTGAGGTGGGCACCGCGGGCGACGAGGACGACCTCGGCTCCGGCCCGGGCGAGGGAGGCTCCAACAAACGCGCCGATTGCCCCGGCGCCGACGACGGCATATCGCACCACAGACCCCCTGGTTCGCCCGCCATTGCGGGCTGCTGCTGGTATGTGGTATTTTGTATACCAGACCAATCCGACTTTTGTCGATACCCTGGAGGCACGATTTTCTTTGTCACCCCGAGCTTGTCGAGGGGCCCTCGTCACCAACGGTGCCTCACCACAACGTCAGCCGCGAGGCACCATGCCCGCCGAGGGCCTTCGACAAGCTCAGGGTGACATGAAAACAGGCCTTGACCGCTGGGGGAGGACCTGCTAAGGTCCGAAATACGGTATCCCGTATCCCGTAATTAGCCCGAATTGACCCGGTAGAGGAGCGTAGACCATGGCCAAAATGACGGCAATGGAAGCTGCAGTGCGCGTAATGCAGAGTGAGGGCGTCGAGCTCGTCTTCGGCGTGCCGGGCGCGGCGATTCTGCCGCTCTACGATGCGCTCCGCAAGCACGGCGGCATCCGCCACGTCCTCGTGCGCCACGAAGAGGGCGGGACGCACGCGGCCGAAGGCTACAGCCGCGCGCGCGCTGGACGCATCGGCGTCAACATCGGCACCTCCGGTCCGGCCGGCACGAACATGGTGACGGGACTCTACTCGGCGATGGCCGACAGCGTGCCGATCCTATGCATCACGGGACAAGCGCCGCGCGCGAAACTCCACAAAGAAGATTTTCAGGCGGTCGACGTCGCCGCCATCACCGCGCCCGTGACGAAGTGGTCGACGACGGTGATGGAAGGCGCGCAGGTGCCGTACGTGTTCCGCAAGGCCTTCCAACTGATGCGTTCGGGCCGTCCGGGTCCCGTGCACATCGATCTGCCGATCGACGTGCAGCGCGAGATCATCAACTACGATCCCGACGCCGACGAGCCGCTGGAGGTCACGCGCCCGCGTCCCGGCCGCAAGGCGATCAGCCGCGCCCTGGATCTACTGCTCGCCGCGAAGCGGCCGCTGATCGTCGCCGGCGGCGGCGTCATCAACGCGGAAGCCTCCGCCGACCTCGTCGCGTTCGCCGAGCTGACGAACACGCCGGTGGTCCCAACGCTGATGGGCTGGGGCACGATTCCCGACGATCATCCGCTCAACGCCGGTATGGTCGGCCTGCAGACGCAGCATCGCTACGGTAACGCGACGTTCCTCGAGAGCGACTTCGTGATCGGGATCGGCAACCGCTGGGCCAACCGGCACACGGGCAGCGTCGACGTCTACACGGAAGGCCGCACGTTCGTGCACGTCGACATCGATCCGACCCAGATCGGCCGCGTGTTCTCACCCGAGCTCGGCATCGTCGCCGACGCCGGACTCGCGCTCGAAGCGCTGGTCGCGGAGGCCCGCGCACGCAAGGCCGCCGGCACGATCCCGGCGCGCGACGAATGGGTCGGCGGCGTCCAGGAGCGCAAGCGCACGATGCTGCGCAAGACCGATTTCGACAACGTGCCGATCAAACCGCAGCGCGTCTTCCAGGAGATCAACAACGCCTTCGACGACGACACGCAGTTCGTCACGGCGATCGGCCTCTACCAGATCCTCTCCGGCCAGCTGCAGAAGATCAACAAGCCGCGCAACTACCTCATCTGCGGCCAGGCCGGACCGCTGGGCTGGGAAGTCTCGGCGTGCACCGGCGCCAAGTTGGCGAACCCCGCCAAGAACGTCGTCGGCATCGTCGGCGACTACTCGCTGCAGTTCATGATCGAAGAGCTCGCCGTCGCCGCGCAGTACCAAGTGCCGTTCGTGATGGTGCTGCTCAACAACGCGTACCTCGGGCTGATCCGGCAGGCGGAGAAGCAGTACGACATGGACTTCGAGGTGCAGTTGAGCTTCCGGAACATCAACGCGCCCGAGATCGGCGAGTACGGCGTCGACCACGTGAAGGCGGCCGAGGCGTTCGGCTGCCGCGCCGTCCGCGTCTTCGAACCGGCCAAGATCGCCGAGGCGATCGCGTGGGCGAAGCGTGAGTCGGAGTCGCTCAAGGTTCCGGTGATCGTCGAAGTCATCACCGAACGCGTGACCAACATCGCGATGGGCGGCGAAATCAACGCGATCAAGGAGTTCGAACCGATCGTCGATCTGCCGCGGAAGGAAGCGCGCGAACCCGCCCTGGCGTAGCGCGGGCAAGCGCGGCGGGAAGGTCCCGCACGGCAGCGTGGAACGGCATCGGAGCCGTGAAAGACTCCGAGCCCGACTACCGCTTCACGCTTGCGAACGAACGTACGTACCTCGCGTACGTACGAACCGCGCTGGCGCTCGACGGCGCCGGACTCGCGGTGGTGCAGTTTCTCACGAAGGTCGGAAACCAGCGCGGCCGCGCGATCGTCGCGACCCTGCTGGTCCTCGGCGGACTCGGGACGATCCTGGCGGGATTCGCGCGGTGGCGCTCGGTGCAGGCGGCGATGCGGCACGGCGAGCCGTTGCCGCACTCGTGGATTCCGCTCGTGCTCACCGCGATCATCGCGATCGGTTCGCTCGCCGCCGCGATCGCGCTCGCGCTGCGGTGAATCCTGACGCGGCGCGGTCCGGTGCAGCGCGGGAGCGTACGGGCCTCGCGTGGCGGCGCACGGCGTTGGCGTTCGCGATCAACGGCGTGCTGCTCGCGCGTTCGTCCGACAAATGGATTGAGGTCGGAGCGCTGATCGTCTTGGCGCTCGCGGCGGGGATCGCGGCGATGTCGGCGACGAGTTTCCGCGAGCGGAACGCGCGCGGATGGCTCGCCGGCGGAAAACGGCGCGGCGAATTTCTCCTCGTCCTTGTCGGCGCCGTCAGCCTCCTCGACCTGGCCGACATCGTCCGGCAGTGACGCTGCAACCAGAGCAAGGGGACACCCGGTTGGAAGCGCCCGCAGACGCCGCATGCGAAAGGTCCTCGAAACGCACGCGTGCAGCGCTCGAAAGAGGCAGTCGACATGGACCTCATCACCGATATCCATGAAGCGGACCTGGTCGGGATCAAGCTCGTCGCCGAGTCGAATCAGTTCGCGATTTACGCTACCGGGGTAGAGACGTATCTGCTGGTGCAGCGCCACGCCGGCATGCCGTGGACCGGAGTCCGCATCTCGGGCGACGCGGTCTTTCGCGTCAGCGGGCTGCTGACGGAGGCGACGCGCGATTTGTACCGCGACGTCGCGACGCGGCTTTCGCCGATCAACCGTCCGGAGCCCGCCTACGAATCGCGCGTGCTCGATTCCGCGGAGTACGACGAACCGCCCGACACGGCCACCGAACGGCGCGATTTGTATGCGGACGATCTCACCGAAGAGCGCCAGATCTCGCCGGTGAAACGCGACCTTCTGGCAGCGACGCTCATGCTCGACCCCGATATCGCGTGATCCATTCGAAGCTGACGCGACATCTCACCCCCGCCGGCTCCCGCTGGGCGCTCAACGGCCGCGCGCTTCCGCAGACGGTCGGTTTGGACGAGCTGCTCTCGCTGGCGAGTCCGCAGCTTTCGTCGTTCCTCGAAGATCTGCCGCCGGGCGAAGCGCTCACGGCTCCGTTGCTGCCGCCGATCGAACCGCACCAGGAAGTCTGGGCGAGCGGCGTGACCTACTTGCGTAGCCGCGAGGCGCGCGAACACGAATCCGCGAGCGCGGACGTCTACCAAATGGTGTACTCGGCAGTGCGGCCGGAGCTGTTCATGAAGTCCGTCGGCTGGCGCGTGAAGGGCGACGGCGAACCCGTGCGCATCCGGCGTGACAGCGCGTGGAACGTTCCCGAACCGGAACTGGTGCTCGTGCTGAACAGCCGCATGGAGATCGTCGGCTACACCGCCGGCAACGACATGTCGTCGCGCGACATCGAAGGCGCGAACCCCCTCTATCTGCCGCAGGCGAAGATCTACGACGGGTCGTGCGCCCTCGGCCCGGCGATCGTCCTGAGCGATGCCCCGGCGTTGCGCGACCTCGAGATCCGGCTCGACATCATGCGCGGCGGCGCGAGCGTCTTCGCCGGAACCGTGAGCACCTCGCAGATGAAGCGCACGTTCGAGGAGCTCGCCCGGTGGCTCGGCGAGGAGCTGTCGTTTCCCGGCGGCGCGCTGCTCATGACCGGCACCGGTCTCGTCCCCGGCGACGATTTCACGCTGGCGATCGGCGACGTCGTGCACGCGACGGTGGGCGAGCTGCGGCTTACCAACACCGTCGCGTCCTGAACGCCGCCTACTTCGGCGCGCTGCCGAGTTTGAAAATCGCGACGGCGTCGCCGTACGGGAACAGCAGCTGGAAATTGCCGCCCGCGGCGACCGCGATGTACTGCTGTCCTTTGACGGTGTACGTGATCGGCGGTGCGTTGACGCCGGCGCCCAGATTGTAGCGCCACAAGCGCTTTCCGGTCGTCGCGT
>JAQBPL010000153.1 GCA_028287545.1 Vulcanimicrobiota bacterium
CCCCGACCATGATGAGAGCGCTCTATTCGGCCGCGACCGGGATGATCGCCCAGCAATACAACATCGACACGATCAGCAACAACCTGGCCAACGTCAATACGACCGGGTTTCGCAAGAACGTGGCGCATTTCCAAGATCTGATCTATCAGAACTTGCGCGCGCCCGGCACGCCGGTCGGTCCGTCGGTCGTTCCGGTCGGGCAGGACGTGGGTCTGGGCGTCAAGATCGGCGCGTCGGAGAAGCAGTTCACGCAAGGCGTGCTCATGCAGTCGAGCAATCCGCTCGACATCGCGATCGAGGGCGAAGGCTTCTTTCAAGTCACGCTTCCCGACGGGACGACGGCGTACACGCGCGACGGCTCGTTCAAGCGCGACGCGAACGGCTCGATCGTCACCGCTGACGGCTACTTCCTCAACCCGCAGATCACGATCCCGAGCAACTCGACGGGCGTGCAAGTCGGGCAGGACGGCACCGTCACGGCGCAGATCCCCGGTCAGCAGACCCCGCAGCAGCTCGGCCAGATCAATCTGGTGCGCTTCACCAACTCCGCCGGCCTCGCGCCGCAGGGCCGCAACCTCTTCGTGCAGACCGGCGCGTCGGGTGCGCCGACGCTCTCGCAGCCGGGGCTCAACGGCACCGGAACACTGCAGGGCGGATACCTCGAACAGAGCAACGTCTCGACGGTCGAAGAGATCGTCAACCTGATCACCGCCCAACGCGCGTACGAAGCGAACTCGAAGGCGATCACGACGTCCGACGAGATGCTGCAGACCGCGGTTCAGCTGAAGCGCTGATGCCGATCCGCCGCGCTCGCGCGCTCGCCGCCTCGATCGTCCTCGCCGCCGCGCTTTGCGCGGCGAGCGGCGGCGCTGCGTCGGCGAATGCGGGCGACGCGCGGCAGATCGTCGCCGGCGCGCGCGTCGTCGCGATCGCGGATCGGGTCGCGCACGAAGCGGTCACCGGCTCCGACCGCGCGGTCGAGCCGGCCTATCAGATCCCCGATCAGAACATCCCCGCCGGCACGGTCGTCCTCGCGCCGGCCGGTTCTGCAATGGTGACGTCGACGTACGTCAGCGTTCCGGTCGCGATCCGCGTCAACGGAAAGCTGGCGACGACGGTCGTCGCGGGATACCGCGTGACGACGTTCGTGCACACCGCAGTCGCGACGCACGATCTGGCGCCCGGGGCGGTGCTCACGCTCGATGACGTCGCGTTCGCGCGGGTCGCCTCGAACGGCCGCCCGGCAGTCGGATTCGACGCGCTCATCGGCCGCAAGCTCAACGTCGCCACCCCCAAGGGCACGGCGCTGTACGTCGAGCAAACGATGCCCAACCCGCTGGTGAAACCGGGTCAAGCTGCGATCCTCGTCATCCACGATGGGCCGGTCGCGCTGACCGCCGACGTCGTCGCGCGCACGGGCGGCGCGCTGGGCGACACGGTGACGGTGCTGAACCCGCAAACGCAAAAGGCCATCGCGGCGATCGTGACCGGTCCCAACCGCGTCGAACTGACCCTGCCGACTGGAGCACAACAATGAGAGAGCGCGCCGTTCAACCCTTGATGCGGTCGTTCGCCGCCGCGGTGTTCGCGGCGGCGCTCACGGCGCCGGCCGTTGCCGACACGCTGTATCAGTCGGCTCCGCCGCCGGCGGCGCCGGGGCATCCGCTGCGCCTGGGGCCCGACCATCGTGCGACGCAGGTCGGCGACTTGGTGCAGGTCGTCTTCAACTTCTCGGTCACCAGCGCCAGCCAGAACGCCAAGAACGTCAACAACAGCTACCAGGCCAGCGGCGGCGCCGGCAGCGGGATCTTCAACCTGCCGCTGGTGCGGCTGACGTCGGGCGTGAACGCCGCGCGGCAGTCCTCGGAGAACCGCTCGGACGTCGGTTCCAACTCGTTCGTCACGTCGATGGAAGCGCAAGTCATCGACGTGCTGCCGTCCGGCGCGCTGCGCATCGCCGGCAATCAAGGGCTGATCATCGACGGTCAGAAGCAGACCCTGCACGTGACGGGCATCGTGCGGACTGAAGACATCGACAGCTTCGATTCGGTGCTCTCGAATCGGCTCGCCGACGTCCACGCCGACTTCGAAGGCAAGTACACCGACGAGCGTCATCCCGGGATTCTCTCCAAGATCGTGCACTGGCTGTTCTAGGTGATGACGATGAAGAAGAACCTCGCTCTGACCCTCGCCGCGGTGATGCTCGCCGCCTGCGTTCCGTCGCTCGCGCTCGCGCAGCCGGTCCGGCTCAAGGACGTCGCGCGCGTGCAGGGCGTCACGGCGAACCAGCTCGTCGGCTACGGCCTCGTGATGGGGCTGAACCAGACCGGCGACTCGACCTCGGCGGCCTTCACCTCGAAGACGATTCAGAACATCCTGCAGTCGTTCGGCCTCTCCACCAACTCGCAGGACGTCCGCACGCGCGACGTCGCGGCGGTAATCGTCACGGCATCGCTGCCGCCGTTCGCACACTCCGGCGACAACGCGGACGTAACGGTATCGGCGATCGGCGACTCGACGAGCCTGCAGGGCGGAACGCTCGTCATGACCGAGCTGCGCGCGGCGAACAACCTCGTCTACGCGACGGCGCAGGGCCCCGTCTCCGTCGGCGGCTTCAGCGTCGGCAACAACTTCGCCGGCCCGAACAGCATCACGCAGAATCACGTCACCGCCGGCCGCGTCCCGCAGGGCGCGGTGATCGCGCGCGACATGATCACGAACATCCAGCAGGACCAGGCGGGCTTCTCGTACGTCCTGACCTCGCCCGACTATCGCACCGCGGCCCGGCTCGCGACCGCGCTCAACGCGCGCTTCGGCACCGGCACCGCGCGAGCGAACGATGCGGAGACCGTGCGCGTCAACTTGCCGGCGCGGTACGCCGGCGACCCGGTGAATTTCTTGGCCGACGCAGGCGACATCTCACTGCAGGCCGATCAGGTCGCGAAGGTCGTCGTCAACGAGCGGACCGGAACGGTCGTGATGGGCGGCGACATCACCCTCGCGCCCTGCGCGATCGCGCACGGCAACCTCTCGATCACGATCTCGACCAACAACGTCGTCGTGCCGGCCGCACCGTTCACCAAAGGGCAGCCGCCGGTGCAGAGCAACACGCAGATCACGGCCGCCGAAGGCAATCGCAAACTGGTCTACATCTCCGGCGCCGCGTCGCTGGCTCAGGTCGTCCGCGCGCTCAACACGATCGGCGTCTCGCCGCGCGATCTGATCGCGATCGTCCAGGCCTTGCGTCAGGCGGGATCGCTCCAGGCCGACGTGGAGATCATATGATGCCGCTCGATCCGGTCAACGGTTCGACGCCGCCGCTGACGAACGACCAGCAGCAGGCGCTCCAGAAACTGCATCAAGCGGCGCAGCAGATGGAGTCGCTGTTCGTCGACATGCTCTTCAAGGAGATGCGCAAGACGTCGCCCCCGGTCTCGCTGACCGGCAAGACGTCGAACGCGGAACAGACCTTCGGCGAGATGCTCGACGAGAAGCGCGCCGAGGATCTCTCCAAGACCGGAGCCCTCGGAATCGGCAAGGTCCTCGAGCAGCAAATGCGGGCCTCTGTCCTCGGGACACCGGCGGCAGCCCCCTCCGCTGACGCCCCCAAGGAGCGCGAGCAGTAGTGGCAACGCGCACATGGCTCCTAAAGTCCTCTCTTCGTGGCGACGATACGGCTTGTAGCAAGGAAGCCGGTCGGAGAGAGGGCGTCGCCAGTAATGATCATCAGCCGGGCCGAGATTCGGTCCGCCGTCGCCGCGTACAGATCGGTCAAACGGAAGTCCTCGGTCGACACGTTGGCGTTCGATACGGCCGACTCGTTCGAGCGCTCGGAGCTGGCGACGGCGATGGCGGGACTGGCTCACGCAGCGGCGACCTCGGAACCCTTCTACCGCAAGGACCTCGTGGACGATCTGCAGCGCCGAATCGCCGAGGGCCGCTATTTCGTCCCGACCGAAGAGATCGTCGACAAACTGCTGGGCCGCCTAATAGTAGAAGCCGCCGTAGCGTAACTGCGGGTAATCTCGCGAGCACCGATCGGCTCGTTTCGCGCGCCCTCGGGGAATCAAGCCCTGTGAAAATCGCGAGCGCGCGCACGTCTGGGGGCCCCGCACCGAAGGTGTGGGGGGCGCGGAGCCAAGGGCGGAGCGCCTCATGAGCGAGTGGCAGAAGTTCGGGGAATTGCTCTCTGAAGAGAGCAGGTTGCTCGGGGATCTTGGGAATGCGGCGCTTGGGTTGACACAGGCGCTTGTCGACAACGATCCGGAGGCGATCGAGAGGGCGGAGCGACGGGTCGAGGCGCAGTTGGTGCTCCATGCGAGCGCGTATGGGCAGCGCATCGGCATGCAGCAGCGCGGCTTCGGGAAGTTGACGCTCCCGCAGGTGTGCGCCTACGCGCCGCCGCCGCTTCGCCGCGCGATGCAGGCGAGCGTGCAGGAGATCACGGTGCGCGGCATCGCGCTGCGGATCACCGTGTCGAACAACAAGGCGCTGATCCTGGCCGGGATGGAGCGCCTCGCGCGCACCGTCGCGGTGATGCAGCGCGCGGGAACCGAACAGCCCGGCACCTACAAACGCCGCGGGACCGTGCCACCGCCGAGCGGGAGCGTTATCGTGAGTCGTCGAGCATGAGTTTCTTCGGACTGAACATCGCCGGCAGCGCGCTCGATGCGTACCAGCAAGCCGCCAATACGACCTCGAACAACATCGCGAACGTCAACACGCCGGGCGCGTCGCGCCAAATCGTCAACCTCAGCGCGAGCACGCCGATCGTCGGATCGACCGGCTACTCCACCTGGTACGGCCCGGGCACGCAGGGCAGCGGCGTGACGGTAGACTCGATCACCCGCATCCATCAGGATTCCTACGACGGGCTTTTTCGCGGCGCGTCCTCGGCGCAGAACTACTACACCGTCGAGCAGCAGCAGCTGCAGGCGATCCAAGCGCAGTTCGCCGAGCCCAACAACGGCATCAACGCAGCCTTCACCAGCCTGCAGACCGCGATCTCGCAGCTCGCCTCGACGCCGAACGGCACCTCGCAGCGGCAGGGTGTCATCTCGGCCGCGCAAGGCTTCGTGGGGGCGCTCAACACGGTCGGCAACGCGATCCAATCGTCGGAAGCGACCGTCGTCTCACAGGCGACCGGCGTCGTCGCCCAAGCGAACGCCCTCATCGACAAGATCGCGGCGCTCAACGGGCAGATCCGCGCGTCGACCGCGATCGGCGACAACCCGAACACCTACAAGGACCAGCGCGACCAGTACGTCGATCAGCTCTCCGGGCTGCTCGCGACCCAGACCTCGGTCCAGGCCAACGGGTCGACGCTGGTCACGGTCGGCGGCCGCGCGCTTGTCAACGACACGCAAGCCTATCATCTGGCGGCGCCGGTGGTCGGGACCGACCCGTCCGGCAATCCGACGCTGGTCGTCGGTTTCGTGAACGATCCGAACCCGTCGAACCCGGTGCCGGTCCAGCTCGGCAGCGGCCAATTGGCCGGCTATCTCGACGTGTACAATAACAAGCTCAGCGTGTACGCGACGAAGCTCAACGCCTTCGCCAATGCGACGGCGAACGAAATCAACCGCGTCACGACCGCCGGATACGATCAGAACGGGAACCCGGGCGCCTCGCTCCTCCAGCCGATCGTCAACTCGCAGGCCGTCAGTGCGACGAACATCGCGGTGGGGATCACCGATCCGGCCCAAGTTCCGGCCGCGCTCGCCTCGACCGCCGCCGGATCGCTCGTCGTCGGACTCAACGCCGCGAACAACACGGTCAACACGGCCGCGGCGCTGCTCGGCAGCGCGACGCTGGCGCATCCCGGCGCAGCCCTCCCCACCACGACCGGTACGCTCACCGTCACGGTGGACGGGGTCGCGCAGGCCTTCAACTACGACTTCGGCGCCGGCGGAAACGCTGCGTCGGTCGACTCGTTCATCACGAACTTCAACAGCGCCCAGCTCGGCGTATCCGCGTCGTACGACACCGTCGCGCAGAAGCTGGTCTTCGCCCGCGATCCGAACAACGTCTCGCTCGCGCACCGCGCCCAGCAGACGGCGCTTGGTACCCCGACCTCGCCGACCTTCACGATCGGCGACTCGAACGCGCTGGTCGGCGGGAGCACCGGCACCCCGACGGGTTCGCTGCTCGAGATCGTCGGCGCGGCCGGGATCGACAACGTCTCGCAGAACAGCAGCAACGCCTTCGGCGCCGGCGACAACGCCGGCGCGAACGCGCTGCTCAAACTCTTCTCGGCCAACCTGGGCGTTCCGGCGCTGCAAACGACGTCGCCCACCGCGATCGTCGCGGGCGGCTCGACCACGATCGCGCCGCCCGTCGCCAACCCGCAGGCGTTCGCGGCGATCGGCGTGGGGCAATTGCTGACGATCGACGCCGGCACGCCGAATCAAGAGAACGTCGTCGTCACCGCCGTCAACCGGAACACCGGGACGATCACCTTCACCGCTTCGCAGACGCACGCGGCGAATTTCTCGATCACGACGGGTCAGTCGCAGACGCTCGGCTCGTACTACGGGGCGCTGGTCGGCCAGCTCGGCCTCGACACGCAGACCGCGCTGACCGGAACCTCGTCGCAGACGACGCTGGCCGCGAACATCGACCAGGTGCGGCAGGGGATCGACGGGATCAACATCGACGAAGAGACGCAGAACCTGATCAAATACCAGAACGCGTACAGCGCGGCCGCCAAGACGCTCAACGTCATGGAGCAGCTGCTGACGACCGCACTCGGTCTGATCCCGGGAGGATAACGGATGCGCATCGCCACCTCGACCATCTACGCTCAGCAGACCGCCGCCATCGACAATCAGTCGGCGCTCTACGCACAGGTCGGAGCGCAGCTCTCGAGCGGAAAGCAGCTCAGCGCGCCCAGCGACGATCCCGGCCAAATCGCGACCGATCTCGGCCTGCACACGTCGATCGACACGACGAATCAGGCGGCGACCAACGTCCAGAACGCGGTCTCGGAGCTCACCACGACCGACGGGGCGCTCAGCAGCCTCACCTCGGTGATGCAGAGTGCGAACTCGCTCGCGGTCCAGGGCGCCTCCGACACGCTGACCGATCAGCAGCGCACGTCGCTCGCCAATCAGATCGATCAGCTGCTGCAGCAGGCGGTCGCGATCGGCAACACGTCCTACGCGGGGAAGTACATCTTTGCCGGCACCTCGACCAGTGCCAACCCGCCGGTGCTGACCCAGGGCAGCCCGACGACGTCGGTTACCTTCAGCGGGAACGAGCAAGTCCAGGGGCAGCTGATCTACAACCATTCCTCCTTCGCGCTCTCGACGACGTTCCAGTCGGCGTTCAACTACAACGCGTCCGACGGTTCGCCCGACGTCTTCCAGACGCTGATCACGCTGCGCAACACCTTGACCGGCAAGGTCGCAACCGACCAGAGCTCGACCGCGGTGAACCAGGCCGGCGCGACGATCTACGGACCGCAAGGCGTCGCAACGTCGCCGGCGCCGACGACGCTGGCCACGCCGGGCGTCTTCGCGACGACGCCGGTTGCCGACAGCAGCGGTAACTTCAGCTTCACGATCAACGGCTCGGTGAACGGCGTCCAGTCGGTGCAGACGATCACCGTGCCGCCGGGTACCGCGATCGACGACGGGACGCCGGCGAGCCTCGTCTCCCAGATCAACGCGGTGTCGGGCCAGACGGGCGTGACGGCGACCTTCAACACCTCGACGCAGAAGCTGGTGCTCACCGGGTCCGGCTCGTTCTACGTCACCGACACGCCCTCGCCCGGCGCGACGAACAGCGGCAACCTGACCAGCGTGTTCAACCTGGCCGGCCAGTCGGACTTCGTGCAGAACATCTCGACCCAGCTGGGCGACATCGGCCACGCGCTCAACACCCTGCTCCAAGCCCGCTCGGTCATCGGGGCTCGCATCCAGACGTTGGGCTCGATCCAGAGTCAACTCCAGGCGAGCGTTACCGATAATACTAAGGTGCAGTCGGGGATCGAGGACGTCAACGTCGCCGCGGCGACGTCGAAATTCTCGCAGACCCAGACCGCGCTCCAGGCGGCGTACTCTACGACGAACCGCCTTGAATCCAAGACCCTCTTCGACTACCTGACCTGAGCTGGAGCGACGTGACGGAAACCATGGTTGAGCCCGCCGACCAAGAGATCACCCTCGAGCTGCCGCGGTTCGGCTCGTTCAGCTACCGCGAGTCCGAGGTCCTCACGTTCCCGTGGGGACTGCCGGGCTTCGCCTCGCAACGCCGGTTCGTGGCGATCAACCTCGAGGGTCAGGAGAAGTTCGTCTGGCTGCAGAGCCTCGACGACGTCTCGATCGCGCTGCCGACGGGCGACCCGTGGCAGATCTTCGCCGACTACGCCCCGCAGCTGCCGCCCTACGCCTCCTCGTCGCTGGACATCGAGCGGCCCGAGGAGTTCGTCGCCTTGTGCGTCGTGGTCGTGGCACCCGGCGCGACCGAGATGACGATGAACCTCTTGGCCCCGATCGTGATCAACCTGCGCACCCGGATCGGGCGCCAGGTCATGCTGGAGACGGGCGGTTACTCGGTTCGCCAAGAGATTCCACGCACGACCCCGGCCGCAGCGGCGGGAGCCTAACGCCGCAAGCGGGAACGCGACCCTCCCTCATAGCCATGGAGGGCGCCCCCGGTGTTGGTCCTCAGCCGCAAGCTCAACCAAGCCATCATGATCGGCGACGACGTGCGAATCGTCGTCGTCGCCGTCGACCGCGACACGGTCAAGCTCGGCATCGAAGCGCCGCGCACGATCCCGGTCCACCGTTCCGAGGTGTACGAGGAGATCCAGCGGACCAACCGCGCCGCCGCCGGAGAGCCGCAGCCGCCCGCCGCGGAGACCGCTCGGATTGCCGATCTGGGCAAGGGACGGCGCCCGCCTCCTCAGAAGAGCTGAAACGCTAAAGTTGGGCGGTCGTTCGGCCGAACAACCACAGAGGACGGGTCAGGAAGAACCCGTTTGAACACACGTGTGATTTTCATGGAGGAAATACAACATGCCCGGAATTGGTGGGCTTTCGATCGCCAACAACCTGTT
>JAQBPL010000218.1 GCA_028287545.1 Vulcanimicrobiota bacterium
CGGCGCGCTTCGGCGCGCAGCCGGAGGCCGCGGCACACAGCGGAACGAGCGCGAGCGTGAGGAATCCCGCCCGCGAGCGGAAGAACATCGGGCCTCCTACGACGTCGGTGCGGGGCGGCCCCTTGGATGCGAGGAAGGAGGAGCCCCGTGAACGCTCCCAGACAGCCCGACGCCATGCGCCCGCGCCGTCCGATGTCGAGGACGGAGCGGCGGATCACCTATTGGCTCAAGGTCCTCGTCCTGATCGCCGTCGCGATCTACCTGCTGGTCGGCGTGCTCCAGTTCTTGGGCAACATCCGCGCGACGGCGCTGCTCTTCGTCGGCGCGCTGTTCTTCGCGTACCTGGTCTATCCGCTGGTCCGGCGATTCAACCAGCGCCTTCCGCTGGTGTGGTCGATCCTGCTGGTGTACGTGCTCATCGTGGTGCTCGGCACGGCGATCGCGCAGCTCCTGATCCCCGCGCTCGCCGCAGACCTGCAGGGCGCGGTGAAGAGCCTCCCCGCGGTCATCAGCAAGATCTCGGCGTTCCTCTCGGATCCCAACAACCTCTCGGTCAAGTGGCTCACGCCCGACGCGCGGGCGTACATCGCGACGATCCCGGCGCAGATCGGCGCGTTTCTGCAGACGAACGCGCTGGATACGGCGGGCAAGACGCTCACCGTCGTGATGTCGACGGTCTCCGTGCTGGCGACGGTCATCATCATCCCGGTGCTCGCGGCGTACATGCTGTTGGACGCGGAGAGCATCAAGGCGGGGTTTCTCGGTATGCTCAAACCGAAGAACCGCGCCAAGGCGGAGGACATCATCGCGGCGCTCGATCAGGTCGTCGGCGGGTTCATCCGCGGCCAGCTGATCGACGGAACGATCCTCGGAACGATGCTGACGATCATGCTCTTCGCGATGCAGGTGCCGTACGCGCTGCTGATCGGCGTGATCTCCGGCGCGCTGAACTTCATCCCGTACGCGGGCGCGCTGATCGCGTTCGTCCCGGCGGTCGCGCTGGCGTTCGCGTACCACGGCCTCACCAACGCCCTGATCGTCGCCGCGCTGATCTTCGTGATCCATCAGATCGACGGAAACTTCGTCGCGCCGCGCGTGCTCAAGGAGAACGTCGGCCTCTCGCCGTTTTGGATCGTGCTCTCGATCCTGGTGGGCAGCGAACTCTTCGGCCTGGCGGGCACGTTCCTGGCGGTGCCGGTCGCCGCGATGATCCGCGTCTTGCGCGAGCAGCTGCTCCCGGGCGCCGTCTCGCAGGCCGCGGCGGAACCGGCGCTGACGAAGGAGCCGCTCAGCGAGACGCGTCCACCGCGCCGGAGGGTGTGATCGGCGGCTGGCTCACGCCGCGTTCCAGCGCGATGTCTTCGACGAGGCGCCGTGTGATCAGCCGAACCAGATAGATGCCGAAGGCGGGGTCGCGCTTGTAGAGCGCGAGCGCGTCGTGCCGGCGGAGCATGTAGACCAAGCTCGCCTCGATCGCACGGACGCTCTGCGTGCGCTTGCCGTCGGGCGAGAAGATGCCGATCTCGCCGAGCAGCGCCCCCGGGTTCAAGTCGATCCCGAGTTCGTCGAGCCGCAGCCGTCCGTTGGCGAGGAAATACAGGGCGTCGGCGGCATCGCCGCGCCGGAACAGCACCGTTCCGGCCGGGATCGTGCGCCGTTCCATGAAGTCGATCAGCCATTCGGCGGAGACGTCGTTCGCGGCGATCGCTTCGTCGATCAGACGCCGCTCGCGGACCAGCTGCACGAGGCGCACCGCGTTCACCGGAAAGAGCGCGAGGTGCAGGACGAGCGTCGGATACAGGTGGACGCCGCCCGCCCAGATCGCGTAGAACACGTTGCTCACCAGTGCGATCTGGCGCAGCCGGATCGAATCCTTCATGAAGAATGCGACGAACGTGAGCAGCGCCGCGATGTAGCCGGCGTCGGAGAGCAGCGACCAGGGTGAGACGGGCGAGAGGGGCGGCACGAGCGGCACGAGACGGTCGTCGTTCGCTACGGGAGGCGGGCGGTCCGCGCGGCGAAGTGAGGCAGGTGCTGACTCAACCCGCCGAGCTGTTCCCGGGCCGCAAGCGCGTCGCAAAGGTCGAAGTCATCGGCGTTCCGATGGACCTCGGGGCCGACCGGCGAGGCGTCGACATGGGCCCCTCGGCGATCCGCTACGCGCGCCTCAAGGAGTCGCTCGAACGGCTGGGGATCGAGGTGACCGACCACGGGAACCTGCGCGTTCCCGTCCCCGAGTCCGCGACGCAAGCCGAACAGAACGCCAAATACTATCCGATCATCAAGGCCGTCTGCGACGAGCTGGCGGAGGTCGTGGAAGGCGTGATCGCGGGCGGCGCGTTTCCGCTCGTGCTCGGGGGCGATCATTCGATCGCGATGGGCACGATCGCCGGCGTCGCGCGCGCGCGCGGCAGCGCGCCCGGCGTGATCTGGGTCGACGCGCACGGCGACATCAACACGCCGCTCACCTCGCCGTCGGGGAACGTGCACGGAATGCCGGTGCACTTCGCGCTGCAGGAGCACGCGGTCGATCCGGCCCGCATGGTCTTCATCGGATTGCGCGACGTCGACGAGGGTGAGAAGCGCGCGATTCGCGAGCTCGGCGTGCGCGCGTTCACCATGGCCGACGTCGACCGGCTCGGCATGAGCCGCGTCGTCGACGAGGCGCTGGCGATCGTGGCGAACGGTGAGAACTCGGTGCACATCAGCTTCGACATGGACGGCGTCGACCCGCAAGAGGCGCCCGGCGTCGGCACGCCGGTCCGCGGCGGGATCACCTATCGCGAAGCCCACTTGCTGATGGAAGGCGTCGCGGCGTCGGGGACGCTAGGTTCGCTCGAGATCACGGAGATCAACCCGATCCTCGACCGCGAGAACCGCACCGCGATCCTCGCCGTCGAACTGATCCTCTCTGCGCTGGGAAAGACAACGCTCTGAACTTCGACCGCGCCTCGTTCGCGCTGCGGCGCGAAACGTTCGAGGACGTGCTGGCGCCGGAGTTGACGCCCGAGCAGCGGCTTGCGTTTCAGGTGAACGACGGGATGCGGGCGACGTGTCCGTGCTGCGCCTATCCGACGATCAACGGGCGCGCGGCGTATGACATCTGCTCGCTGTGCGGCTGGGAAGACGACGGACAGGACGACGCGGACCGCGCGCCTTCGGGATCGTCGCCGCCTGACGCCGTCGCGGGGGGACCGAACCTCGATTACTCGCTCACCGAAGCGCGCGAAAACTTCGCCCAGTACGTCACGATGTATCGCCCGACCGACCGCGACTTCGAACGCGAACGCGCGCAGACCGACGTCAAACGCCGCATCGCCGCCGCCTACGACCGCGCCGTGAACGGCGAGGCGACCTTCGCCGAAGCCGACGCCGAAGCACGCGCCCTCTTGGACGATTTGATCTAACGAAACCCTGTCACCCTGAGCTCCCCGTTGTCACCCTGAGCTTGTCGAAGGGCGGCGATCGTGGCCCATCCTTCGACAAGCTCAGGATGACATTTGGGCGCGGGTATATCAGCCGACATGGCCCTGTTTGCACCGCTTCGTACGCTGACGCCGCCGCAGCGGCGGGCGTTCATCGCGTCGTTCCTCGGCTGGACGCTCGACGCGTTCGACTTCTTCCTGGTCACCTTCGTCGTCTCGCGGATCGCGACCGACTTCGCGATGACGATCCCCGGTGTGCTCGCCGCGGTCACCGTCACGCTGATGTTCCGTCCGCTCGGCGCGCTCATCTTCGGCCAGCTCGCCGACCGGTACGGCCGACGCGGCCCGCTGATGGCGAGCATCCTGCTCTACTCGCTCTTCGAGCTGTTGACCGCCTTCTCGCCCAACTTCGCCGTCTTCATCGTGCTGCGCGCGCTGTACGGGATCGCGATGGGCGGCGAATGGGGCGTCGGCGCCGCGCTCGCGCTCGAGACGCTGCCCGCCGAAGCGCGCGGCGTCGCGTCGGGGATCATCCAGCAAGGCTACGCGTTCGGCTATCTGCTCGCGGCGATCGTGTTCGGGCAGCTCGTCGAGCTCATCGGCTGGCGCGGGATGTTCGTCGTCGGTGTGCTGCCCGCGCTGCTCGTGTTCTACATTCGCGCCGGGGTCGAGGAGTCGCCCGTGTGGCGCGCGGGGCAGGCGCGTAAACTCGGCGAGCGCGAAACGCTGTTCCGCTCGATCGCGCGCCAGCCGATGCTGTACCTCTACGCGATCCTGCTGATGGCGGCGTTCAACTTTATGTCGCACGGCTCGCAAGATCTCTATCCGACGTTCCTGCAGAAGCAGCGCGGCTTCGATCCGCACCTCACGCAGAACGTCACCGTCGTGATGAACGTCGGCGCGATCATCGGCGGGACACTGCTCGGCGCGCTCTCGCAGCGCATCGGGCGCCGCGTGACGATCTTGGCGTGCTGCGTGCTGGGCGCAATTTCGATCCCACTGTGGACCGGCGGCGCGACGCCGGTGTTGCTCGCGATCGGCGCGTTCATCATGCAGTTCTTCGTGCAGGGCGCGTGGGGCGTGATCCCCGCGCACCTCAACGAGCTCTCGCCGAACGACGTGCGCGGAACGTTCCCGGGCTTCACCTATCAGCTCGGCAACC
>JAQBPL010000280.1 GCA_028287545.1 Vulcanimicrobiota bacterium
GACGGGAACCCAGGTCGAGCAGCGCACGCTGCTCATCGTGCTCGAAGCGATGAAGATGGAGCATCGCATCGAAGCGCCGGGTCGCAGCGGCGCTCCTCGCGCACGACGACGCGTGGCGGCCGGCGCGCGTCGGCGTCCCGCTCGCCTTCGCCCTCGACGGCGAGACCGTGCACGCCGGCGCGACGTACGCCCGTGCGTCGGCCGCGGGGCCGGCCGGGTGGACGCTGACCGGCGGCCTCACCGGGAGCATCGAGCCCGACGCGCGCGGTGCGACGTTCGAGGCGTCGGGCGGGACCGTGACGGTCGACGGACGCGTCGTGCGCTGGAGCCGTCCGCCCGCACCGAGCGCCGACGCCGAGCACGGAGCGCACGCCGGCGCATCCGGTGATGTAACCGCGCCGATGCCGGGGAAGATCGTGAGCGTGGTAGTCGTGACGGGAACCCAGGTCGAGCAGCGCACGCTGCTCATCGTGCTCGAAGCGATGAAGATGGAGCATCGCATCGAAGCGCCGGTCGCCGGCACGGTCCGCGAGGTCCGCGTCAAGCCCGGCGACCTCGTGAAGTCCGGCGACATCCTGGTCAAAATCAGCGCCACGTAACTCGTTCGTGAGAGTCGTACTAATTGCGGGCTGGAACGAGGCCGCGAAATACATGCGCACGTTCATCGACGGGCGCAACGGGATCGAAGGGCTCGCGGGACTGGGCTTCGACTGCACCGTGTTCCCCGACGGCCACGACGATCTCCGCTCGCGCGTCGACCGCTTCGCGGGTTTTCTCGACGCGATGTATGTCCGCGAACCGGAAGCGTTTCCGATCGCGACGCTCGGCTACAGCGCAGGCGGCTTGGTCAACCGCGGCTTCCTGCGCGCCTACCCGCACCGCGCGCACGAGATCGCCGCGACGGTGCAGGTCGGGGCACCGAACGGCGGCCTGATCACCCGCTACGCCGCGCTCACGATGAAGCTGGCCTTCTTGCCGAACCACGTGCTCGCCGACATGGACGTCGAATCGGACTTCATGTATTGGCTCAACGATTCCGGCGGCAAGTGGGTGCAAGACTGGGACAACCCGCGCAAGAAGCGCTGGGTCGTCGGCGGCGATCCGTGGGTCGCGCCGCCCGGCCATCGCCTGCTGCAGATCGGCGGCCGGATGCCGAAGTATCACCTACAGAGCGACGGCGTCGTCATGGTCGAGTCGGCGTCGCTCGAGAACCGCATCCCGACCATGTGGATCGACAACGACCACGCGAACCATCTCAATCTCGGGGCCGTGTTCAACCCGCTCGCCTTCCTCGTCCGCGGTTTCAAGAGCGACGACCGGGTCTGGCCGAAGTGCGTCGAACTCACCGCAAAATTTCTTCGATCGGAGCCACTGGAGTGAAATTCGACCGCTTTCCCGCCGTCGCAGCCGCTCGCGCGGACGGAGGCGTGCTCGCCGACAACGCGGGCGGAACGCAGGTGCCGCGCGAGACGATCCTCGCGATCTCGGAATATCTGGCTCGCGACAACGCCCAGCAAGGCGGAACGTTCGCGCGCAAGATACGAACGACGGAGATGGTCGCGGCCGCGCGCGCCGCGCACGCGGAATTGCTGGGCGTGCCGCCGGAACGCGTCTCGTTCGGCGCGAACTCGACCTCGATCGCCTTCGATCTCGCCCGCGCGATCTCGCATACCGTCCGGAGCGGCGACCGCGTCGTCGTCACCGACACCGACCACTACGCCAACGTGATCCCGTGGACGTCGCTCGCGCGCTTCGGCGCGACGGTCGACGCGATCCCGGTCGACGCCCGCGGCGAACTCGACGAGCGGGCGCTCGCGGACGCGCTGGCGCGCGAGCCGATCCTCGTCGCCCTGCCGTGGGCGTCGAACGGGACCGGCAACGTGTTCGACGTCGCCCGGCTCGCCGACGCGGCCAAAGACGCCGGCGCAATGGTCGTCGTCGATGCCGTGCAAGCCGCACCGCACCTTCCGCTCGACATCCCGCCCGCGGTCGACGCTGTCTTCTTCTCGCTCTACAAAGTCTACGGACCGCACCTCGGCGCGCTCTACGCGCATCCGGACTTGGCGGAGCGGTTCTTCACCGCCGACGATGCACGGCTGCCGAGCCCGGGCCTCAACTGGTCGATGGAGACCGGAACGCAGAGCCACGAGGGGCTCGCGGGCTGGCTCGGGACGATGGCGTACCTGCGCGAGTTGGGCAGCGGCAACGCGCGCTCCGCGATCGCCCGGATCGCCGCGTTCGAGGACGAGCTCGCGCGCTACGCGCTCGCACGCTTCGCCGAGCGCGAGGAGTCAGTAGCGCTCTACGGCCGCCCCGCTACCGAGGCACGTCTGCCGGTGTTCGCGTTCAACCTGCGCGGTGTTGCACCGGACGTCGTCGCATCGGCGCTCGCGGCGAGCGGTATCGAAGCGGCACTGGGCGACTACTACACGCCGCGTTTGATGCGCACGCTGGCGCCAGAGACCGGCGGGATCGCGGTCCGCCTCTCGTTCTCGCACTATAACGACACCGCCGACATCGACCGGTGCTTCGCGGCGATCGACGCCGTTCGCGAAAGCAGCGCGCCTACGATCCGGTCGTAAACGTTCCGAGTATTGACGCTCGCGGGTTGCAGGGATCGCCCAGGATGTTCGCCGCGAGCTGGGCGCGGTAGGTGGTCTGGCTTTGCAGGATCGGGACGGACGCCGCGGCGTTGGCGGCCGTCCCGGTGATCGCGCCGCCCTGCACCGGCGCTCCGACGGTAGGATAGAGCGTCAGCGAGCCCGCCAACATCCGGGCATCGGCAACCGAGAACGAGATCGACCCCACGGTCGTGGAGATGCCGGTCGCCCCCGCCGCGGGCGAGATCAAGTCGCCGGCGATCAGCGCCGCCGTGCAAAATGCGACCGGCCCCGGTCCCCCGCCCGTACCCGGACCGCCGGCCGTGCCGCCGCCGCAACTGGTGAAGACAGAGAGCGCGAACACGGCCGCGATCAAGGCTTTGACCAGCATCTTTTCACCCCGTCACCCTTAGCAAGAATTGGCTATAACCGAGCTGAGGCGGATCGTTCGTGCGGGAGGCGGACGCTCCTGCGAGTCCGTACGAGCCGGGATGCGCATCGCGATCCGTACCGGCACCCTCTATGACGGATCGGCGAATCCGCCGCGCACGCGCGTCACGCTCCTGATCGAGAACGGCCGCGTGAGCCGAATCGCGGGCGACGGCGAGACCGTCGAGGCGGACCGAACCTACGAGGCGGCGTGCGTCGTCCCGGGTCTGATCAACGCCCACGCGCACCTCGAGATGAACGGCGAGCCCGACACGCAGGGGATCTACCTCATTCGCACGCCGACGGAACGAACGCTCGACGCGGCGCGCAACGCCCGGCTCGCGCTCGAAGGCGGCGTCACGACGCTGCGCGATCTTGGCGGAAAAGAATCGAACGCAGTCGCCTTGCGCGATGCGATCGCGAAGGGTGACCACGTGGGTCCGACGATCGTGCCGGCCGGCCGCGCGCTGTGCATGACCGGCGGCCACGGCGCGTTCATCGGCCGCGAGACGGACGGGCCGTGGGACGCGCGCAAAGGAGTGCGCGAGCAGCTCAAGGCCGGCGCAAGCTGCATCAAGCTGATCGCGACCGGCGGTGTGCTCACCAAAGGCGCCGTTCCCGGACTCGACCAGCTCAGCGAAGAAGAGATGCGCGCTGCGATCGAGGAGGCGCACACGCACGGCTTGCGCGTCGCGGCGCACGCGATCGGGACGAACGGCATCAAAAATGCCCTGCGTGCCGGCGTCGACTCGATCGAGCACGGCCACCTGCTCGACGACGAAGCGATCGAGCTGTTCAAAGCGCGCGGCACGTACCTCGTGCCTACACTCGCCGCCGTTTCGTGCATCTACGAGAACGCGGCGAGCGGTGCGCAGCCGGATTTCGTCGTTCGCAAAGCGACGGAGTTGTACGAACGTGCGCAGGTCAACATCGGAAAGGCTTGGCGCGCAGGCGTCACGATCGCCGGCGGCTCAGACGCCGGCACGCCGTACAACCGCCATCAAGACTACGCCTACGAGGTCGAACTGATGTCGACGATGCTCGGCATGAGCGCGCAGCAGGCGCTGACTGCGGCGACGGCGACCGCCGGGGCGCTGCTCGGCGTCGACGCGGGGACGCTCGCGCCGGAGCGCCCCGCCGATTTGTTGCTCCTCGACCGCGACGTCGGTGCCGACGTCCGCGCGCTGCGGTCGCCGCGCGTCGTGATCAAGGGCGGCGTCGTCGTACCAGGCGGGTAGAAAGTGCCATGACGTCTAGCAATCAAACACGGCCGGCAGGTATGGTAGAGCACGTCCTGCTGATGGAAGTACAGTCGGAACAGTACGATCAGATCCTACGCGATACGTCTGCCGATGTGCAGCGACTCGGCTCCAAGATCGACGGATTGCTCGGCGCCGAGCTCTATGCGACGGACGATCGAACACACGTCCTGGTGGTGAGCCACTGGGTCGACGACGCTGCTTGGGGCAAGGCGCAATGGAACGACGACATGCAGAATGCCGTCGTAGCGCGCTTCACTTCGGCTCAGGTCGTGCACTCGAGGCTCTACCGGCGCATCGCTCTCGAAGTCGAATCTGGACCGTCCTAGAGTCGACGTATCTCCGAGAGAGAGCCCGGCTCTGGTGCCGGGCTCTTCACATCAGGCCAATGCGTCACTGAACGCGAGTGAGCGTAGACGTTTTCCGTTCAGCTTGAAAATCGCGTTGGCGATCGCCGGGACGAAGATCTCGCCGATCCCCGTCGGCGGCGCCAAAAAACCATCAGATTCCACCACGCGCTTCGACCTGCACCGTCACCACTAGGCCTCTTCCTGAACGCGTTCGTCTTCTACGCAGCGCAGCGCGCACTCGAGAATTTCCCGGAGCGCTCGCTGGCTGCAGCTGCTCAGCGCGCGGATTGCGGGCGGGGGTTCAAAGAAACGCTCTTCGACCCGCTCCCGCATTCGGCGTCCCGACGCGGTGAGGAACACCCGCCTGACCCGGCGATCGT
>JAQBPL010000285.1 GCA_028287545.1 Vulcanimicrobiota bacterium
GGCGAAAACGCATCCATGTACGCCATCACGTGTCCGCTGGAGAGCGGGCACAGCGCCATGTCGAGATGATAGAACCGCTCGTCGACGAGCAGCAGCGGGAGCACGCGGCAGCCGACGATCTCCTGCAGCTGCAGCGTAGCGCCGCGCTCGGTGCGCCAGCCGTAGCCGGCGTACAGGAGGGGGCGCACGCGGTCGAACAGCGCGTCGCCGGCGCCTTCGAAATACGTCTGCTGAAGGAAGGTCGTGGCAAAGCCCGCACGGGCCAGCGCAGCGCGGAAGACGGGCTGTTCGCGCCGGCGTTCGGCGTGGCGGAAGCTCGAGACGATCGCCAGATTGCCGCACATGAGCGCCGCGTTGGCGGTGAAGACCAGGTCGGGGGTCTGTTCGGCTTGCGCGACCGGAACGAACTCGACGTCACCGACGCAGCCCGCCAGTTCGATGAACCGCTCCCATTGGCGCCGCGCGTCGGGCGTGCTGTCGCCGACGTGCCGCGACATCCATGGGTTGATGGAGTAGCGGACGTCGTAGTGTCCGGGCGGGCAGACCAAAAGCCGCGTGGTCATGCCCCTACTCTACGGTTGCCGCCCATCGAGCGTCATGCGACAAATGGTGCAACTTTGGTCGGTGCCGTGCCGCGCGTGTGGGTACGCCTCAGGCATGAAACGCGAGAAGGACGACCCGCGGCCGCTTCATACGGAGGCGGACAACGAGCCGCCGCTCAGCCGGCGCGAGGCCGACGTGGCCGGGATCACTCCGACGCCCGAGGTCGTCTACGGCGAAAGCGACGAGGATCCGAACCGCGAGGACCAGCAAGAGGCCCACCACGCCGACCCGGACGAGCACCTGTAGCGGCTGCGCAAGCAGGCTAGGTTTCGATGAAGACGTCGTCGCCCTCGACGCGGACGCGGTAGGTCGGCAGCGGTTCGATCGCCGGGAGGGTCAGCGCCGCGCCGTTGCGGACGTCGAACGTCGCGCCGTGACGCGGGCACTCGATCACGCAGCCCTCGAGGACGCCTTGGTCGAGCGGTCCGCCGTCGTGCGTGCAGACGTCTTCGACGGCATACAGCTCCCCGTCCACGTTGCAAAGCAGGACCTCGACCCCGTCGACCTCGACGCGTTTCGCCGTACCGGGTGGGACGTCGGTTCGTTTTGCGATCGGGTGGGGCACGCAGGTTCGTTCGCGAAGGCGACCCTATGACCCGTTCTCTTTCGATCGGCCTGGCATTTGCGCTGGCCGCCGTTCTCCCGGCCGTCGCCGCGACGAGCCCGACGCACAAGCCCGCCGCGGCACACCCGAAGCAAGCGCACACCGTGACGCTGCCCGACGGATTGAAATACACCGACGTCGTGGTCGGCAAGGGTGCCGTTCCCAAGAACGGGCAGACCGTGGTCGTGCACTACACCGGCACGTTTGTGAACGGGAAGAAGTTCGACAGCTCGCGCGATCGCAACGAGCCGTTCGAGTTTCCGCTCGGCCAGCACGGCGTGATCAGCTGCTGGGACGAAGGCGTCGCGACGATGCACGTCGGCGGACGGCGCAAGCTGATCTGCCCGTCGGCACTCGCCTACGGCCCGAACGGCCGTCCGCCGGTGATCCCGCCCAACTCGACGCTGCTCTTCGACGTCGAGCTGCTCGGCGTCAAATAGCCCTACCCCTCACGGCGAGCTTGTCGAGACAAGCTCGCCGTGACAAGCTCAGCAGATCGGTGCCTTTGCCAGATTTCCGATCGGGATCACCGAGAAGGTGAAGCCGGGTCCGAGCGTGATGTCGCGTCCCCAGCGGACGGCGTTCACGCCCGTCATCACCAGTCCCGCGACCGGTATCGGTACGTTCGAGGCGGCTTTCAAGAGATCGTTCGGGCTCCAGGTGACCGGGAGCGTCGGGGTCATCGTGACGTCGACGCGCTTGCGGCTGCCCTTGGCGCCCGAGAGGGTGAGATAGCGCGGTTCGAGCGAGAGCATACCGTCGCGACTGGCCCGGCCGGCCGACGTGGCGGAACGGATCAGGCCGTAGCCGAGCGTGCCGGCCGGGACGACCGTCCCGTCCTCGAGCGTCATCGGCTCGGTGGTCTTGAACCGGAAATCGCCGCCCGCCCGCGCGTTGCGCGACTCGACCTTATCGACCATCTCGGCCGGTACGGCGAGCGCGCAGGTCTTCGTCGCCCCCACGCGGGCGGGAACCGCGACGGCGGCCCAAGCCAAGGCGGCTCCCAGGAAAGCGAGTCGACGAACGTTCACACAGGGGAGTATTCCCGATCCGCCGCCACTATTCGTGCGCGGCGGCGTTCTTAGCCGACCGAGCCTTCCATCTCCATCTTGATCAAGCGGTTGAGCTCGACCGCATACTCCATCGGGAGTTCCTTGACGAAGAAGTCGAAGAACCCGTTGACGATCATGGCGGTCGCGTCCGCTTCGGTGAGGCCGCGGCTCATCGCGTAGAACAGCTGTTCTTCGCCGATCTTGGAGACCGAGGCTTCGTGCTCGACGGTGGAGCGCTGCTCGTCGACCTTCATCGTCGGCTTGGTGTCGGACGAGGACTTGTCGTCCATGATCAGCGCGTCGCACTTCACGCGGGTCTTCGCGCCGACCGCGCCGGCGTGGATCTCGACCAGGCCGCGGTACGTCGTCTTGCCGCCGTGCGCCGTGACCGACTTTTTGGTGACGACCGAGGTCGTGTTCGGCGCCGCGTGGATCACCTTGGCGCCCGCGTCCTGATGCTGACCTTCACCGGCGAACGCCGCCGAGAGGATCTCGCCGCGCGCGCCTTCGCCCATCAGGTAGATGGCCGGGTACTTCATCGTCAGCTTGGAGCCGATGTTGCCGTCGACCCACTCGACCGTCGCGTTCTTGTACGCGACGGCACGCTTGGTGACGAGGTTGTAGATGTTGCGATACCAGTTCTGGATCGTCGTGTAGCGGATCGACGCGCCTTCCATCGCGATCAGCTCGACCACGGCCGAGTGCAGCGATGACGTGGAGAACTGCGGTGCGGTGCAACCCTCGATGTAGTGCACCTTCGAGCCTTCGTCGGCTATGATGAGCGTGCGCTCGAACTGGCCCATGTTATCGGTGTTGATCCGGAAATAGGCCTGGAGCGGCATCTTCACTTCGACGCCCTTGGGGACGTACACGAACGATCCGCCCGACCACACGGCCGAATTCAGGGCGGCGAACTTGTTGTCCGCGACGGGGATGACGGTCGAGAGGTACTTCTTGACGATCTCGGGATGCTCGCGCAGCGCCGTATCCATGTCGCAGAAGATCACGCCGTCTCTTTCGAGTTCCTCGATGACGGAGTGATAGACCACTTCCGATTCGTACTGCGCGGAGACGCCGCTGAGGAACTTGCGCTCCGCTTCGGGGATGCCGAGACGGTCGAAGGTCTTCTTGATGTCGTCCGGGACGTCGTCCCAGTTCTGCTCGGTGCGCTCGCCGGCTTTGACGAAGTAGCGGATGTTGTCGAAATCGATCTGCTCGAGCAGCTCGGTATCGCCCCACGTCGGCATCGGCTTCGAGCGGAAGACGTCGTACGCTTTGAGCCGAAACTCGCGCATCCACGCCGGCTCGTTCTTCATCGAAGAGATGCGCTCGACGATCTCGCGGTTCAAGCCCTTGTCGGATTTGAATGCGTACTTTTCCTCGGAATCGTGGAATCCGTGGCGGTACTCTTCGATGAGGGTGTCGGTCGTGGCGGCCATAGAGCTCCCAGCGTAGTGGTCCGGCACCACCTCGGTCAAGATAGTGCAGACGTTTCTGTACTTTC
>JAQBPL010000109.1 GCA_028287545.1 Vulcanimicrobiota bacterium
TGGTGCCGATGTCCAGGCCGGCGATCGTCTCGCCCCTAGCCATTCATCCCCGCCTTCACTTGCACCACCATATATTGTGGCCCAATAGGCGGATACCTACAAAATCGTCCACAGTCATCCACAGATCACTCCCCACCCCCGGTGGAGAAACGTCAGCGAAATTCGACCGTGGGGGTCGAGGGCGCCCGGAGGTCGACCGCACGGATCGGTCGCCGGGAGCCGACCCCGGCCCGGACGGGACCGACCAGCGCGGCCTTCTTGGCCAAATCGGCGTCCTCGCCGAAACGCAAGGTCACCCCGGTGACGTCGACCGCCTCGAGACCGCCCCACCGATCGCGACCCAGGGTTCGCAGCGCCAGACTGGCGTCGGCCAAAATCTTGGCATCGTCGAGCAGGCGCGTGATGTCCGCGTTCGCGAGACGCCCACCCGGCTCGGCCAGGCCGACCTTGCCCGCGTCGATGAGCGCCGCGGTCGCAACCGCGCAGCCGTTTTGCAGAACGCGGGCGGTGGCATCGATCGTCACCACGCGGGCGCCGGCCCGCACGCAACCGGTCGGCCGCCGCGTCGTCGCGCCGATCTCGAGAAACGGCTGCGGAAATTGGCCGCGGTGCACCGTCGCCGTCTCGACGTACGGAATCGCTTCGATGCGGTGCGCGATCGCCCACGGGTTCAGCAGCCAAACGTTCGCACCGGACGGTACCGCAGCGGCCGATCGCACCTCGCCGCGCGATACCGGCGAGCCGAGCGGAACGTCGATCCCGATGCGCGCGATCCGGAACCACGGCGACTGCGCCAGCCACACGCCGCCCCAGATCAGCAACGCGGCCGCGAGGACGGCGAGAATCCAGAACGGCCGCACGCGCGCGGCCAGCGACGGCTTCCTGCGCCGCGGCAGAACGCGCGGACGCGCGCCGGCCTTCACGCGAGCACGTAGCGCTCGATCGCCTCGGCGACGCCGTCGTGCGCGACGTCACCGACGACCGCGTCGGCGCGGGCCAGCAGTTCGGGCGGACCGGAGCCCATCGCCACGCCGATCGCCGCGGCGTCGAGCAGCGGGACGTCGTTCCACGCATCGCCGACGGCCAGCGTCGCATCCAGCCCGACGCCGCAGCGATCGGCGACGAACGCCAGCGCCTCGCCTTTGTTGACGTGCGGGTCGATCACTTCGACGAAATCGACGTGGCTGCGGGTCAGGTATGCTCGCTCACCGAGCAATGCGCGCAGCGCGACGAGGTGCTGCTCGGATGGGCCGGGATCGTCGACGAGCACGATTTTGATGCTCGCGCGGTCCGCGAACGCCGCACGCAGCGACGGGACGACGACCGGTTCGACGCGGGCCAAATCCGTGTACCGCTTGCTGAAGCGGTTGATCGCTTCGACGTACAGCGTGTCGTCGGCGTAGCATTGAACGTGCACGTCGTGCGCGTGGGCCCACTCGAGCACCTCGGCCGTTACGTCGGGCCGCAGGGCCACCTGCCGAAGCGTCGCACCGCTCGCCACGTCGAAGATCGCCGCACCTTGGTAGCAGACGATCGGGCCGGTGACGCCGAGCTCGAGCGCATAGGGACGCGCGGCGGCGAACATGCGCCCCGTCACGATCGTGACCGCAACGCCCCGCCGCTGCGCCTCCGCCACGGCTTCGCGCACGCGCGGGCGCAACACGAGGTCTGCGCCGACCAGCGTCCCATCGAGATCGAGTGCGACCAGGCGGATCGGCGTCGTCGAGAGCATCTCGGACGGCCGTGTTCGACACCACCGCGCGCGTTACATTGACCGCCGGTTCACCCGGCGATGTTTCGCCGGCGAACTATGTCCCTTCACTTCTTCGCGCGCATCCTCGCTGTTCGGGCGTGCGCCGGGAGACCCTCGAAGTCCGCCAATGCGGCCAGAACCTCGGCGTCCGACTCCATGCGGGCGCGCGAGTTCTCGACCAGCGTCATCGTGCGCAGGTAGTCGGCGGTGTGCAGGCCGGACGAGAAGCGCGCGGCGCCCGAGGTCGGGAGCGTGTGGTTCGTCCCCGCGATGTAGTCGCCGGCAGCGACGGGCGTGTCGTCACCGACGAAGATCGCGCCGGCGCGGCGGATCTTCGCGACCCACGCGTACGGGTCTTCGATCATGAGCGAGAGATGCTCGGGCGCGAAGCGCTCGATCACCTCGAGCATCGCTGAGTCGGAGTCTGCGTGCACGAGCCAGGTGCGCGCGTCGAGCACGCGCGCGACAACGTCGTCGCGTCCGCTCGCGCGGCCGAACGGACCCTCGAGCAGCACCGCGACGGCTTCGAGCAGCCCGCGGTCACGCGACACCGCCGCGACGCGCGCCAGCGGATCGTGCTCCGCCTGCGCGACCAGTTCGCCCGCCACGAGCTCCGGCTTCGCGCGCTCGCCGGCGACGACGAGTACTTCCGAGGGCCCAGCGAGACCGTCGATCCCGCAGCGGCCGAACACTTGGCGCTTCGCTTCGGTGACGTACACGTTGCCCGGGCCGACGATCTTGTCGACCGGTGCGATCGCCGCAGTGCCGTACGCGAGCGCCGCGATCGCCTGCGCGCCGCCGACGGCGTAGAGTTCGTCGACCTCCGTCAACGCGCAGGCGTACATGACGGCCCGATCGACGCGCCCGTCGCGCTGCGGCGGCGTCACGACGACGACCCGCTCGACGCCGGCGACCTTCGCGGGGACGACCGTCATCAACACGGTCGACGGCAGCGTGGCGGTGCCGCCGGGGACGTACGCGCCGATCGCGCCCAGCGGCCGCGACAAGAACGCGTAGTGCGTCATGTCGTGCGCGTGGTAGTCGATCGGGTCCGGCAGCTGGCGCGCGTGGAACTCGGTGATCCGCTCTTTCGCGAGCTCGAGGCCGGCCGCGATCTGCTCGGGGATGAGCGCGCGCGCATGCTTGCGCGAGGGGATGTCGACGCGTAGGCCGGCGACGGTCGCTTCGGCGTGATCCCACCGGCGCGTGTAGTCGGCCAACGCCTCGTCGCCGCGCTCGCGCACGTCGTCGAGAATCGCCCGGACGGCGTCGACGACGGAGCGCGGCGGGTCCCACCCGCCGGCATAGAGTTCGCGCAACGCCGCCGCGTCGCTCGCCGCGACGATCTTCACGCGACGGGCCCGCCGTGCCGGCCCGCGCCGCCCGTGAACCGGGTCGCGCCGGCGACGCCTTCGGCGAAGACGACGTCGTAGCCGGCAGCGCCCTCGCGGCGCAACGCCTCGGCGAGATCGAGATCCCAGCCCGCGTACGCCGACGCGCGATCGTTGAGCATGCACTGCTGCGGCGACGCCGCGATATCGCCCGCCAACTCTTCCGCCGCCGCGCGCGACGTGCCGGGCGGAACCACTCGGTTCGCCAGACCCCAGCTAAGCGCTTCCGCCGCGCCGACGGCCCGGCCGGTGAGGATCATGTCCAGCGCGCGGCTCATCCCGATGAGCCGCGGCAGCCGCACGGTGCCGCCGTCGATCAGCGGCACGCCCCAGCGCCGGCAGAACACGCCGAACGCGGCGTCCTCTTCGACCACGCGCAAATCGCACAGCAGCGCGAGCTCGAGGCCCCCGGCGACGGCGTATCCGGCAATCGCGGCAATCACCGGCTTCGCGAGCTGCATGCGCGTCGGGCCCATCGGTCCCGGACCCGTTCCGTGCGGTTCGATCTCGTTGCGGCGCGCGTCGTCGCCGATCGCGCCGAGGTCCGCTCCCGAGCAGAACGTTCCGCCGCTGCCCCAGAGCACGGCGACGCGCAGCGACTCATCCGCTTCGAACGTTTCGAACGCCGCGCGCAGCGCCGTCGCGAGCTCGCGATCGACCGCGTTGCGTTTCGCCGGACGGTCGAGCACGATCGTCGCGATCGCTCCCGTGCGTTCGAGCCGCACGCCGTCGCCGAAGGAGATCGTCATGCGGGAACGCTCGCCAAGCGGTCGAGCAGCGCGATCAGCGCGTCGTACTTCGCACGAAAGCGCACCGGGTTGACGACGAACCGCGCCGTGCTCGCCGCGATCTCTTCGACGACGACCAGATCGTGCTCGCGCAGCGTCGTTCCGGTGGCGACCAAATCGACGATGAGGTCGGCCAAGCCCGCCAGCGGCGCGAGTTCGACCGAACCGTGCAGCGGGATCAACTCGACCGGCAGGTCGCGCTCGGCGAAGAACGTCTCGGCCGAGTGGATGAACTTCGTCGCGACGCGCAGGAACGTGGGCAGCGGCGCGCCCTCGTGATAGCGGTCGATGCGCCGCCCCGCGACGACCAGCCGGCAGTACCCGAAGCCGAGGTCGGCGAGTTCCGCGACGTTGCGGTCCGTCTCCCACAGCACGTCCTTGCCGACGATGCCGCAGTCGGCGGCGCCGAACTCGACGTACGCCGGCACGTCGGCCGGGCGCACGAAGAGCAGCGTCGTCCCGTCGCTGGTCACGACCGTGAGGCGCCGCCCGACGTCGGTCGGCACGTCGATCCCCGCCGCGCGCAACCGCTTGGCGGCGTCGCGATAGAGTGAGCCCTTGGGGACGGCGATCGTCAAGCCGTCCATCGTTCGCCTTTCACCGCGCATCCCAATTGGATGGTGTGCGGGGGATCGGCGGCGTCGTCTCGGCGCGCGCGCCGACGCGAAGTTCGCGAATCGCGCCGTTCGTAGCGATGACGATCCGCGGGATGCCGTGCGCGCGGGCCTCCTCGACCAGCGCATCTTCGCCGTGCTCTGCGGCGGCGAAGCGCACGACGTTGCCCGCCGCGCGTTCGCGGGCGGCTACCACGTCGGACCCGGCCACCAGCACGTCGACGCGGTGACGCCGGCGATGCACGTGCTTGCCGCGGCGCTCGAGCGCGATCAGCAAACGTTCCACGCCGGCGGTCCAGCCGACGGCCGGAACGTCGTAGCCGAACTTCGGCAAGAGCGTGTCGTACCGGCCGCCGCCGCAGAGCGAGAAGCCGATCTCCTCGACGTACCCCTCGAACTGGAAGCCCGTGTAGT
>JAQBPL010000296.1 GCA_028287545.1 Vulcanimicrobiota bacterium
GCCGAACCTCCGCGTGATGCAGACCGCCGTCGCCCGTCGGCGCGTGCTGATGTCGTCCGACGAGGTAGAGCGGGCGATCGCGCGCATGGCCCACCAGATCGTCGAGCCCGAGGACGTCCAGGAAGGAATCCTCTTGATCGGCATTCGCCGCGGCGGTGAATCGCTCGCCCGGCGTTTGGCCTCGAAGATCGCGGAGATCCGCGGCTCGGTCCCCGAGCTCGGGTTCCTCAACGTCAACCTGTACCGCGACGACGACGTGGCGCGCGAACTCCCGGAGTCGGAGATTCGCAGCGCGATCACCGGCCTCACGGTGATCCTCGTCGACGACGTGCTGTACACCGGGCGTACCATCCGCGCGGCGCTCGACGCGGTGACCGACCTCGGCCGTCCGAAGGCGATTCGCCTTGCCGTTCTGATCGACCGTGGGCTGCGTGAACTGCCGATCCAAGGCGATTACGTCGGCAAGGTGATCCCGACCAGCCGCCGCGAGCACATCGACGTGGTGCTGGCCGCTCAACGCTCCGACGCCGACGCGGTGACGGTGTTCGACGAGGACCGTGGCACCCCGTAGCCTGCTCGACGTCGACGACCTCACTCCGGAAGAGCTCTCTCGAGTCCTCGACCGCGCCGTCGGTTTTCGCGAAGCGCTGCCCTCGCGGGACCTGCTCGCCGGCGTTCCGGTGCTGAACCTGTTCTTCGAAGCGTCGACGCGCACGGCCACGTCCTTCACCCTGGCGGAGCAGCGGGTCGGCGCCGACATTATCTCGTTCGCGCCGGGCGCGTCGAGCCTGGGCAAGGGCGAGACGATCGCCGACACGGCGCTGACCCTGCGCGGCATCGGCGTGCGCGCGATCGTCGTGCGCCATCCCGAGTCGGGCTTCGCACGGCGGCTCGCCGATGCGTTCGACGGGAACGTGGTCAACGCGGGCGACGGCACGCACGCGCATCCCACCCAAGCGCTGCTCGATCTGATGACGCTGCGCCAGGAGTTCGGCCGCTTCGAGGGACTGCGGGTCGCCATCGTCGGCGACATCCTGCACTCGCGGGTCGCGCGCTCGAACATCGTCGGGATGCGCATGCTCGGCATCGACGTGACGCTGGTCGGCCCGGCGACGCTGCTGCCCGACGGGTTCGCGCCGGCGGGCGTCCGCATCGAGCGCGATCTCGACGCGCTGCTGCCGCAGCTCGACGCGGTGATGATGCTGCGCATTCAGCGCGAGCGAATCTCGGCGGGCCTGCTGCCGGCGCTCGAGGACTACACCCAGCGCTTTCAGCTCAACCGCGTCCGCTTGGGTCTGCTGCGCGACGACGCGGTGATTCTGCACCCCGGCCCGTACAACCGCGGCGTCGAGCTGACCGACGACGTGCTGGACGATCCGCGCTCGCGCTACGTCGCCCAAGTGCACAACGGCGTCTTCGTCCGCATGGCCGTCCTCGATTTCCTCGTCAACGGAGCCCCAGTACCCGTATGACCACTCTCGTAAAGGGCGGACGCCTCGTCGACCCGCTCGCGGGAATTGACGCGAACCGTGACGTGCTGATCGAGAACGGGTTCGTCGTGCAGATCGCCGAGCACATCGAGGACAATGATGCGCGCGTCGTCGATGCGGCCGGTTGTATCGTCGCGCCGGGATTCATCGACATGCACGTGCACTTGCGCGAGCCCGGTGCGACGCACAAAGAAACGATCGCGATGGGAACCGCGGCGGCCGTCGCTGGAGGATTCACCGCGGTCGCGTGCATGCCCAACACCGAGCCCGCGCTCGACGCGCCGGCGATCGTCTCGGAGGTGCTGCGCCGTGCCGAGATCGCGGGGTTGGCGCGCGTCTATCCGGTCGGCGCGATCACCAAAGGCCGCGCCGGCCACGAGCTCGCGCCGTATCATCTGCTGGCCGACGTCGGCTGCGTCGCGTTCAGCGACGACGGTTCGACGCCGCGCGACGCGCGTGTCCTGCGCAACGCGGCGCGCTACGCGGCCGACCTCCCGCAATGCTTCATCTCGCACTGCGAGGACCCCGACCTCAAAGGCCACGCGGTGATGAACGAGGGCCACTCGTCGATGCGGCTCGGCCTCGAGGGTGCGCCTGGGTTGGCGGAAGACGTGATCGTGGCGCGCGACCTGCTGATCGCCGCCGATACCGGGAAGGCGTGGCACATCGCGCACGTCTCGACCGCGAACTCGCTGGACTTGATCCGCTGGGCGCGCTCGCGCGGCGTGCGCGTGACCTGCGAGGTCACGCCGCACCATCTCGTGTTCCTCGACGACCGCTTCGACGACTACCGCGGCGACTCGAAGGTCAACCCGCCGCTGCGCGGCGCGCACGATCGCGAGGCGCTGCGCGCGGCGGTCCTCGACGGTACGATCGACGCGTTCGCCTCGGATCACGCACCGCATCCCTTGGAAGAGAAGGCCCAACTGCTCTCGTGTGCCCCCGTCGGTTTCAGCGGTCTCGAAGTCGCGATCGGCGCCTATACGTTCGCGCTGCCGCAGCTCCCGCTCGACCGTTTCGTGATGCTCAACTCCGCGAACCCCGCCGGCATCCTCGGCGTGCCGGGCGGGACGCTCGACGTCGGCAGTGCCGGTGACGTCACCGTGTTCGCCGATCGTCCGTGGAAGGTCGACGCGCGGCTGTTCCGCTCGAAGGGGAAGAACACGCCGTTCGACGGGATGGAGCTGCCGCGCCGCGCGGTGGCGACGGTCGTGGAAGGCGCGGTCGTCTTCGAACACGGCCGCGTCCTCCCGCGCGAAGAGGTGAGCGCGTGAACCCAGCCACGCTTCTCCTCGCTGACGGAACGCGCTTCGAAGGCGAAGGGTTGGCGACGACCGGGATCGCGCTCGGCGAAGCCGTGTTCTTCACCGGGATGACGGGCTACGAAGAGGCGCTCACCGATCCGTCGTACGCCGGGCAGATCTTGGCCTTCACCTACCCGCTGATCGGCAACTACGGCATCAGCGGGTCGGTCGCGCAGCATCCGCATGCGTGCGTCGCGGGCGCGGCGATCAAGCATCTCGAAAAACAACCTTCGCACTACGCGTCCAAACAAGATCTCGGCTCGTGGCTCGACGAGCAGGAGGTGCGAACGATCGTCGGGATCGACACGCGCGCGCTGACGATCGCGCTGCGCGAGCACGGTACGATCGCGGCGGCGCTTGCAGTCGGCACGGAAGCGATCGCGAACGTCGAGGCAACCCTTACCCGCTACGCGCGGGAAGCGACGACGCAGGGGCTCGTGGCGTCGGTCGCCGATGCGTACGGTCACGGCGAGACGGTCGGCGACGGGAGCCGGCACGTCGTGCTCATCGACTGCGGCGTCAAGCGCGCGATCATCCGCGACCTCCTCGCGCTCGACACGCGCGTCACGGTCGTGCCGTACGACGCCTCGAGCGAGACGATCCTCGCGCACAAAGCGGACGGCGTGCTGGTCTCGCCGGGCCCGGGCGATCCGCGCGATCTCGGCGGGACGGTCGAGACGCTGCGCGAGCTCGTCGGCAAGACGCCGATCTTCGGCGTATGCCTTGGTCACCAGATGCTCGCGCTGGCGATGGGAGCGCAGACGTACAAGTTGCCGTACGGTCATCGCGGTGGGAATCAACCGGTGAAAGACCTCATTCACGACGAGGTGCTCGTGACGGCGCACAACCACGGCTATGCGGTCGACGGCGCAACCTTGCCCGCCGAGCTCGAGGCGACGATGACCAACCTCAACGACGGGACGAACGAAGGGTTCCGCCATCGCACCCTGCCGATCGATGCGGTGCAGTTCCACCCCGAAGCGTCGCCCGGTCCGTTCGACGCGCGGAACCTCTTCGCGCGATGGCTCGACCGCGTCGAGCGCTAGCGCTTGCGCTCGCGGCCGGGCTGAGCGCGCTTTGGCTGCCGGTGCAAGCGCAGGCGCAGGGTCTGCGCTCCCTGCACGTCGAGTCGCTCTCGATGCGCGCCGACAAGACGCGCGTCGCGGTCGGCGAGACCTTTTATCTGGCGATCCACGTGCGCGTGCGCGAGCGCGTTGCGGCACTCGACGAACTCGAGGTCCCCGACGTCGGCACCATGCATTTGCTCGGCGACGAGCGCCGTGCCTCGGCCGCGCCGAACGGCACCGACATCGTCGAGACGCTGACGCTCGAGCCGGTCACGCCGGGAGCGTTCACCTTTCCGGCCGCGTATTTCGACGCGATCGACGCGAACACGAAGAAGCCGTCCCGGTTCGCCGCGAATCCCGTGCGCGTCGTGGTGACGGCGTCCCTCGTGCAGTCCGTGTCGCCTCGGTTGATCGCCTATCCGCTGCTCGCGATGGCGCTGATCGCGCTCGGGGCGCTGCTCGCGGCGCTCGCGCTGGTCGCGCTCGTCGTGGTCATGCTGCGCCGTGAACGCAAGCCTGTGGTAAGCGCGCCGCCTCCGCCGCCGCCCGTCCCCGCGGCGCCGCCGCGCACGCCGCGCGACGAGGTCGCCGACGCGGTGCGCGCGTACCGCAGCGCGCCGGCGGACGGAGCGCTGCGCCGGCTGCGTGCTGCGCTGTTCAAAGCAGCCGGCGTCCCGGCCGGCGCAACGCTGCGGGACGCGCTCGCCAACACCGGCGACGGCGCGCTTCGGCCGGCCCTGGGCGCGGCCGAACACGCCGCGTTCGGGCCCGCGCACGCGCGCGACGACGCGTCACGCGAACTGCTCGACGCTACGGAAGCGTGGCTACGGTGAGCCGCCCGAGCGACGTCCTCGACGCGCTGCACGCGACGATCGTCGGTCAGGACGAAGTCGTCGAAGCGCTCGTGCTCGGCCTCATCGCCGGCGGCCACGTCCTGCTCGAAGGGACGCCCGGCGTCGCGAAGACGCTCGCCTGCCGGGCGCTTGCGGCGTCCGTCGGCGGCGTCTTCCGGCGCGTCCAGTTCACGCCGGATCTGCTCCCCTCCGACGTCGTCGGCACCCGCATCTTCGATCAGAAAACCGGCGAGTTCGCGACGGTGTTCGGCCCGCTCTTCGCCAACGTCGTGCTCGCCGACGAGATCAACCGCGCGCCCGCCAAAGTGCAATCCGCCCTGCTCGAAGGGATGCAGGAGCGCCGCGCGACGATCGGTTTGCAGACGCACGATCTGCCCGCGCCGTTCGTCGTCCTTGCCACGATGAACCCCTACGATACCGACGGCACCTATCCGCTGCCGCTCGCGCAGCTCGACCGCTTTTTGGCGAAGGTGATCGTGCGGTACCCTACGCGCGAGGAGGAGCAGAAGATCGTCGACCGCTTCGGCGGCGACGAACCGGCGCTTCGAGCGGGCGTGGCGACGCTGGAAGACGTGCAGCGCTGGCGGCGTGAGGCGCACGGCGTGTTCGTCGACGACAAGGTCCGCGACTACGCGATCGACATCGTGCGCGCGTCGCGCAGCGCCGAGCTCGTCGCGCACGGCGCCAGCCCGCGCGCGGCGCTCGCGCTGGTTGCCCTTGCGCGCGCCCGCGCCTACCTCGAAGACCGCAGTTTCGCGGCGCCCGACGACGTGCGCGACCTTGCGCCTGCGGTGCTCCGCCATCGGATCTCGTACGACGACCGCATCGCGATCGAAGGCGGTCATCCCGAAGACGTCGTGCGCGAGATCATCGGCTCGGTGCGCGCGCCGTGAACGCGCTGCGCGCGGCGATCCTGCGCGGAGCGCGAGCGACGCCGCAGCTGGGGTCCGCGACGCGCGGAACGCGGCCCGGCGACGGCTTCGTCTTCTCGCAGCTGCGCGCATACGTGGAAGGCGACGACCCGCGGCGGATCGATCACGCCGCCACCGCGCGCGTCGGCGCGCTGCAAACGCGGGTGTACCTGGAGGAGACGGCGCTCATTCTCGCGGCGATCGTCGACGAATCGGGGTCGATGCGGGTCGGACGGCGGCGCCCGCTTGCGGCGGCGGCCGCGGAAGCCGTACGCGCGTGGTTCGGCGCGCTCGAAGGCGAGGACGGGGCGGCGCGGATCGTCGACGACCGCGTCGTGCGCGACCGGCGCGCGGCACCGCTCGTGCAGGCGAGCGGCGAATTCCGCTTCGGACCCGCGCTGACGATCGCGCTGCGCGCGGTGCCGCGCGGTGCGTCGCTGCTCGCCATCATCGACGGGTTCGATTTAACCGGCGACGCGCCGCTCGAGCGCGCCGCGCTGCGGTTCGACGCCACCGTGCTGCTCGCGCGCGATCCGTGGCGTGACGACCTGCCGCTGCGCGGGTTCGTGCGGCTGCGCGACGCGGAGAGCGGCCGCGTGCGGCGCGTGTACGTCGGCGCGCGGGAACGCGCGCGGTATCGCGCAGCGGCGCACGCGCGGGAAGACGCGCTGCGCGCGCGGTTTCGCGATGCGGGCT
>JAQBPL010000111.1 GCA_028287545.1 Vulcanimicrobiota bacterium
CCGCGTAGAGTCGGTCGAGGTCGGCCAGATCGGAGACCGAGCCCTTCACAGCGCGGGCATTGGGCCCGAGGTCGGCCACAGCGGCGTCGAGCGCTTCCTGCCGGCGGCCGAAGATGAAGACGAAGGCGCCCTCCTCGATGAAGCGCTTTGCCGCGGCGCGGCCGATGCCGGTAGCGCCGCCGGTGATCACGGCGGTCTTTCCATTCAGTCTCGTCATGACGTGCATCCTTCCTTGAGCGCGCCTCGGCGCCGGCTCGTTACGCCACTGATGACCGCGGCCTTGTCTTTCAATCGTGACATACTGTTCCTCAAATCAACCGATGCGCGGATTCGCCGTTGACGCTCCGCGCTGGCGAGAATATCACATCTGGACCATTCGGTCAATAAATACCTTATCGATCTGGACCGCTTGGTTATCATCTGCTACACTCTCGTGCATGGGACGCCCAGCGAGCTTCGATCAAACGGAAATGTTGGAGACGATACAATCGGTCTTCTGGGATAACGGGTACTCGGCGACATCGCTCGACGACATCATGCAATCGACCGGTCTCGGCAAGGGCAGCCTCTACGGCGCCTACGGCTCAAAGCAAGAGATGTATCTGCTGGCCTTCACCGATTACTGTGACTGGGCCGTCGCGGATATTGAGGAACGCCTGCGCGGTAACGATGCGGACGCGATCGTGCGCTTACGCGCGTACATTCAGACGGCGGCGAAGGGCGGTGCGAATGCCCGTCGCGGATGTATGCTGGCAAAAGGTACCGCCGAAGTTGCCGGGCGCTTTCCGGATGTCGACAAGATCATCGAGCGGACGTTCAAGGCGATGGAACGTGAGATCGTTCGGTGCGTTCGCCAAGCGCAGAGCGCGGGCGACATTGCCGCCGATCGCGATGCGCGAACGATCGGCGTAACGTTGCTGGCCGTGGTTCGCGGAATGGGGTCGCTGGCGCAAGCGGGCACGTCTTCGGCTTCCCTTTCGCTGGCTGCCCAGGGCGCGCTGGGCTTGCTGTAACTGCCGCTACTCGTTCTTTTTACCGAGGAGATTGGCCAAGAGCGAGCCGTCGACCACGACGAGCACGGCGATGATGAAAGCGAGTAGTAGCCCGTATCCGTCACAAACGTTGCGTTACCGATGATGCGTCAGGCCCGGGCTCGCGTCCATCTCGGAGGCCCGCGCCGGTGCTTGCGTGTCGTTATACTCGCGTGCGGCGCTTCCCGCAGCGCTTCCAATCTCACGTCGCGCCAAAGGCGCCAGTCGTCAACGCCGATCACGCGAACATCGATCGCAGGAAGCGCCACCCGCGCCTACCGGCGCGCGTCGGCTTCTAGCAGTTTCGCGGCCAGGGTCTTCGCGAGCGCATCCGGTCCGCCGGCGCCTAGGCCGTTGGTAAGGATCGCTATCCCGACCTTTTGCGAAGGAACGAGTACCAGCATCGCGCTCTCGCCGCCATAGCCCGTCGCGCCGTTTTTCCAAAGCATGGTGGGCCGACCGGGCGCAAGATTCAACGGGCCCTCTTGCCACGCAAGTCCGACCGTGACTCCCTTTCCGCTCGAGCAGCTCGGAAACGTACCTTCCGGTTTCTGCGCCGTAGCGATCGCGTTGGCGAGAATGTGCGGAGGACTCGTCCCGACGCCGAGATTTGCTTCGATCCATTTGAGCATGTCGTTGCCGGTCGACTTGACGTCCGTCGCGGAGTGCGTGGCCGCCCTGAACGGCTTCTTGGAAAGATTCACTCCACTCGAAACGCTGACGCAGCCTGCCGGCACGACGGTGTTCGTACAGCGAAGTCCGAGCGGTTTGCTGATCTCGGCGTCGAGGATCGCGGGATAATTGCCGTGCAGCGCGCCGGGCCAGGAATCGGCAAGGGCGTAACCCAGGGTGACGAACCCGGCGCTCGAGTATTGATAGCAGCCCGTGCGCAACGCCGGCGTCAGCGAGTTGTAGAACGCGAGCAGGCTCTTCGGAATCGCTGCGCTGCCCGAGAAGAGCGGGTCGCCTGCGCGCGCAGCCACGTTGTCCGGGAAGCCGGCGGTATGCGTCGCGAGTTCTCGCAGCGTGATCTTCTGGAACTCGGCCGCGTGCGCGAGCGACGCGGGAGAGCCGAGCGCCGTGTAGGCGGTCGTCTGGGGCGTCGCATATCCTCGTGCCATCGCCGCCCCGTACAACGTGCCGCTGAAGACCTTCGTGATCGACGCGATTTGGAAGACCGTGTCGCCGGTCACGGGCGCCGTACCGCGATAACTCGTGACGCCGAACGGCGCCACGAATCCGCTCGTTCCGAACTGACGCGCATCGTAGACCGCGACAACGACACCCGGAGTTCCGGTCCTCTTCTGAAAGTCGGCCACCGCATCGGCGATCGCCGCCTTCACCGACCCGGACGACGCCTTCGCCGCCGCCACGGCAGGCCGCCCGCCCGGCGCGAGCACCAGCATCGCTCCGAAGGCAAGCAAAACGCCCGCGCGCGCAAACGAAAAACACCTCACGATGAACTCCCCCTTCGATCCGCCGGAACTCGGGACACAACCGAGCCGGCGCTGTTCCGGCGCTCGTCCGCTGCCGCCCGTCGCCGTTCCTCCTGGTGGGTGAAACAAGCAACTTCTAGGAAGGGGTTGCTGCTTCACGGCATACGGCGACAAGCCGTTCAGCGTCGCGCTCGTCAGCTACGACGCCGACGCGAACCCGATCGTCGGGCTGGGATCGCCGACGCTCACGCTGCAGGGCTCATCCGGCCTCGCGGTAACCGCGCCGGCGGCGGGAACCTCGCAGAACGTCTTCACCTTCAAGAACGTCGCCTTCGGCACGCGCGAGCAGCTCGTCGCGACGGCGACACCGACCGCAGGCACGAGCGGCCAGCCGTTGATCCAGCCGATCCCTGTCCTCACCAAGCACGTCGTCGCCTACCTCGCGAATCGCATCAGCAACGTGGTTAACGTCTACTACGACGAGACGGCCACGCCGGCGTACGTTATCACGGTGCCGTCGACCGCGACCGGCCTCGCGGTGGACTCGCAAGGCACCGTCATCGTTCCCATGGGGCCGAGCGGCGTCGCGCTCTATGAGAACGGCGCGACGGCGGCACCGACGTACACGCTTACGTCCGGCATCGGCTACGCCAACAACGCGTGCACCGACCGCGAAGGCAATATCTACGTCACCGACAACAGCGGCAACGGCGGGAACGGTCAGGTCGAGATGTTCGTCGCCGGCGGTCAGAACACGGTCGCCGCGACGTATACGGCCGGCATGGGCGGCCCGTTCGCCTGCGCGATCGATCCCGCCGACGACTCGTTGTGGGTCGTGAACATCGGGACGTCGACCGTCGTGCAGTTCGCGCACGGCTCGACGGCGCCCCAAACACAGTTCGGCCTGACCGGCGGCATCAACAACGCCGACGAGGGGATCGCGCTCGACCGCTTCGGTACCATGTACATCGGCCTGAACGACCAGACCAACGCGCCGCAGGTCCAAGTCTACCTCAACGGGTCGCACTCGGCGAACTTCACGTTCAACACCTACAATAGCGGCGGCGTCGTCAACGTGCCGACCGGCGTACAGGTCGACGTCGCGGGGAACCTGTGGGTCGGGACGTACGAGAACGCTCAAGGCGGCGCAGTCCAAAAATTTCCCGGCTACGTGAACGCGTCGTCCTTGCCGATGACGCTGCCGTACAGCGGGGTAGGCGGGATGATCGGCTTCGCGGTCACGCCCACACAGTAGGATTTGCGAGATGACTACTTGAGCAGTACCGGGCCTACGTCGATCTTCACGCGGAAGAGCACGTACGGCTTCTCACGGAGATCCCGGCCTTCGTGAAATTGCGCCTGTCGATGGAGTTGGTTGGCGGTGAAGTACAGGTAGCCGTCCGATGCGACCGACAGCGTGTCGGGCCAGAGAATCCGCGGGTCGTGCGCAATCGTCTTCCATTCGCCGTCCGTCTGTCGCACGCGAACGCCGTTGTGCTCGTAGGCGGTGGCGTAGATCCGGCCCGTATCGTCCGACTCGAGGCCGTCGGAGGCGCCCTTCTCGCCGAGATCGACGACCGCGTTCCCAACGGCAGCGTCGGAAGCGGATCGATCCAGCAGGAGCGCCGTCGGGACGGAATACAGATGCCGGCTCGAGAGCGGGCAGTAGTAGAGGGTGGCGCCGTCCGCGGAGATCGCGATCCCATCGGCCGCGAAGGTGATCGGCGCTGGCGGCTTTCCCTTCTCGCGAACCGCGAGCCGCTCGCCCTTGACCATCGGGATGTACGTGGGATCGGGAGACGTGGAGCGGTGTCCTGAAAGCTTTCTCCAGCTCTCACCGCCGGCGAGATCGACGACGATGATGCCGCCCGGGCCGCGATTCGACGAATCCGTGATGTACGCGGCCCCCGCTTTCCCCTTGCGCAGGTCGAAGCGCACGTCGTTGAGATACGTCGTCGGCAGGACGGTCGACGCAGGCAGCACGATGGTCTTCACGACCGCGTTCGTCGCGAGGTCGACCGCGACGAGCTTCGCGCCTCCGACGATGGGTTCGGCGAATTTTGGTGCCGCGGTGTCGAGGATCCACAGCCGCCCTTAGTCGGCTCGCGAGCGTCCGCGAACCGCGCGCGAGATTCCTCCAGTACGTTTTTCACGGATCCGCGCGATGGTTGAGTGCCCGAGGACCTAGCGCCAGGGAGAAAAAGCAAACACTTCCCCTCCGGCCAACGTCTTCTCCGGCGTGACGACGTTACATGGCTCTCGGCCCTGGCCGGGGCCGCATCCAACGGGGACGAAGGCGCGCACGAAGCGCTCGTCCGCGTCCTGTGGCCGAACGCATATCGTATCGCGTGGTCGCTCCTCGGCGAGCGCGGCGCGGCGGAAGACGCGGCGCAATCCGCCTGCGCTGCGATTTGTGCCAAGCTGTCGACGCTCTCGGATACGCGCGCGTTCGTTGCGTGGGCGTATCGGATCGTCGTCTCGCATGCCCGCGATCACGCCCGCGCCAGAAGCCGCTTGCAGCGGCGAGAAGCGCTTGGTTATGACGAGGCGATGACGGGTTCGACACGCGAGGACCCCAGCGTCCGGCTCGACCTCGAAGCCGCGATCGGCCGACTCCCCGAGCCGCTGCGGCTTGCTCTGGAGTTGCGCTACTTCGTCGGCTTGACCAGCCGCGAAGTCGGCACCGCGCTCGGCGTTCCCGCGGCGACCGTGCGCTTTCGCCTCATGATGGCGCGGCGCCGATTACGACCACTTCTTTGCGACAGCACCGCGTCACCCGCGACGCTGGAGGTTCCTTCATGAACAACGACGTTGAGCTCATTGGAGCTGCGCTTGATCGCAGGTTGCGCGCGTCGCGATCCCAACTTGCCCCGACGGGGCCTGGCACGCAACGGCAACGGAGACGGCGACGATCGCCCGCCCGAGAGCCCTTCCGCGAAGATTCGCACACGGGGCGGCATTGCTCGTCGTTGTCGCGCTTGCCGGACTGGCAGCACAGGCATCGAGCACCATACAGCTGAGCTACGCGAATCTCGTGGCGCCGTTTTTCGTTTCCTCGAAGCCTTTGATGCCGGGCATCCGTCGTGCCGACCGCCTTACCATCGCGGACGCACAAGGCCACATTCCCTTCCCGATCGTCGTCCCGGCCGGGTTGCCGGCCGGCACGCGATTTCTCTACGCGCACGTGATCGGCGAACAGCCGACTCCTCGCGTTGCGCTGACCTACGAAGCGCGAGTCGCAAGCCGGTATTACCGGATCTCGATCAGCGAATCGAACGTCGCCGTCGGTCCGCCGCTTGCCCATTTTGAAGTGCGGACTCGCGGGGGCACCACAAAGGCATGGACGCTGCCGGTGCGGCGGTGGAAACACGGCGCTGTCGTCATGGACCTTTTTGCTCCGGGATTACCGGCCGGCATGAGCAACCAAATCGTTCGCGCCAACATGATATAACAGGTCGTTCAATCGGCCAAGGGATCGACTGAGCGGCGGCGATCATGGCGGCCCATGACCGCAACCGCGAAACCACGGGTTCAGGCGGAGGTGTTAGCCGCTCGCTCTCGTCGATGCGATGGGAGCTTCCTCCGCGAGAAGCTTCTCGAGGGCACGCGTTTCACGATGCGGCCGAAGCGAGCAAATTGTCCGGAGAAAAGGCCCGACCCTGGGGCGATCGTGCACGCGCGTCGACAAAAAAATCTCGACTCCGTTCCGCGATGTTGTACGACAATAATGGCGACGACACCATCGCCCAACGGTAGCCCGGCCTGCCGAAGCAAGGAACACCTGCGCCACGTGTAAAATGTATCGAATCACCGGAAACGGAGGGTGTGGGATGCGGTTTGGGATGGCCTTACGAAGGACCATTAGTTTTGGGTTAGCCCTCGTATTTTTTACCGCCTGTTCGACGTCACATACGACGAGCAGCGCCGTTCCCCAGCATCGAACTCCGTCGCTCGTAAACACCGTGCAGGGAGGCGGAGGATGTACGGATATTTTCGGGTGTCCCATCGGGCAGCTCTGCTGGGACGGCTCGGAGCCCGATGCGTTCGACGGTAGCTGTCCCCCAGTTCCGCCCACCGGCGGCACCTCCCAGCCGCCGCCGCCCGGGTGTTCGATTAGTGCGGCGACGTTGGCCGTAACGCCCCTCCCCAGGAACCGCGCGACCCTTGGAGTCGGCGAGCAAGTTGGCCTCGTCTCGGCCGATGGTAGCACGTGGTCGGTGAGCGGTAACGGGACGTTGGACACCACCTCGGGCGGCAGCGTCGTGTTTACGGCCGCTGACACCGCCGGAGCAGCGACTGTCACCGTGAGCGCGAAGGGATGCTTGGCCGCCGACGTTACGTACAACATCATTGCGCCATCTGGACTGCTCTACACGGCCTTAAACGGAATCAAGCACACGCAGGGTTTGGCTGACATTGGAATGCGCGCGAGTGTATATCTTCAGCCGGACAGCGTGTCTTTCAAAGGCCTCGCGTATCTGGAACTTGACGCGCCGGTGACGGCAACCGGCCCCTATCTGTGTTTGAATGGATCCGGACACAGCCCCAACCCGAATGCGCTGGTTGCCACGCAAGACGACATCGTAGGGCTGGGTACGCCGATTGCGACCGATACGGTTGAGAGTGGGAGTTGTGGCGGCGTCGACCAATTGGGAAACGGGTCGATTTCCCTCAACATACCGCAGATGTACATGGTAGGTCTCATCGGGGCGCAGCACCAGTTCAGCGTAGTGCAACACATTGCAACGGCATCGACAGGTGCGCTAAATATCACAAAGGGCGCAGCGTCGAGGTCCACAACCGTCAGTAGCCCGCCGTCGGCGTACTAGGGGGAGCCGCAGATGCTACACACAACGACGAAAGCGCATTGGCTCCGGGTAATCTGCGGCGCAATGACGGGCGTCCTCCTGTCGGCGTCGCTCATGGTCGCAGCGTCTGCGCAAACCCCGAACAACGACGACCAAACGGAGAGTCGCATCGCAGCTGCTATGGCGGGCCTCCACCGCTTCCAGTCCTCCCATTCGAACGATGACTTGCGCGCGACGGCGCATGCGCTGTTCTCGGCCATCGATCAGAGAGCGTTGAGGTTGGGAGATGTCCCCAGGCACCGACGGAGCGTCGTCGCCGCATACGCCCAACTCCTTGCGCAGATTGACGGGCTCTCCGATCCGACCTTCGACCGGAGCGAACTTCCCATGCTCTGCGCCACCCCGCCGCGGGAGCCGAACGGGGGCCAACTGCCCGCCTGCGCGGATCCGAAAGATATCTCGGATTCAGCCACACGCGCGCAATACGTCGCCGCGATCGATGCGAACTCCGTAAAGATCCAACGCAGGAACGCCCAGGCCGCTCTGCACCTTCTGGGCGACGAGACGACAAGTCTGCTCGAGATCGTCTTGCGGAGATTTCATATCCGAGTGCCGTCGGACACGGCCGCTCTCGACGACATCCTTCGACGAGCAGGGCTCAGCGAAGCGCGGCGCTCGATGATCCATTCGATGTTCTGAACGCTCTAGGGTTCCGGTTCGCGCACCTAGGTTCAATTATCGTCGGCATACCGATATTGTTGGTCCGACCCTCGTCCCGGCTCCGCGCCTTACCGCGCGCGGAGCGATTGCGCACGGCGCTCTGCGCCGCGTACGGCAACGCCGTCCCGCGCTATCGTGCGGCATGCGCGGCGCATCCGACGGCGCTACGGAGGTAACGGGCGATAAAAGGCTGATTACTTGAGCAATACGGGGCCCCCGTCGATCTTCAGGCGGAAGAGCGTGTACGGCTTCTCGCGCAGATCGCGGCCTTCGTGAAACTGCGCCTGCCGATGGAGTTGATTGGCGGTGACGTAGAGGTAGCCGTCCGATGCGACCGACAGCGTGTCCGGCCAGAGGATCCGCGGGTCGTGCGCGATCGTCGTCCACTCGCCGTCCGTCTGCCGCACACGAACGCCGTTGTGCTCGTAGGCGGTGGCGTAGACCCGGCCCTGGTCATCCGACTCGAGGCCGTCGGAGGCGCCCTTCTCGCCCAGATCGACCACCGCGGTTCCAACGGCGTCGTCGGAAGCGGATCGATCCAGCAGGAGCGCGGTCGGGACGGAATACAGATGCCGGCTCGAGAGCGGGCAGTAGTAGAGGGTGGCGCCGTCCGCGGAGATCGCGATCCCGTCGGACGCGAAGGAGATCGGCGCCGGCGGCTTTCCCTTCTCGCGAACCGCGAGCCGCTCGCCCTCGACGATCGGGATGAACGCGGGATCGGGAGACGTCGAGCGGTGTCCTGAAAGCTTTCTCCAGCTCTCACCGCCGGCGAGATCGACGACGATGATGCCGCCCGGGCCGCGGTTCGAGGAATCCGTGATGTACGCCGCCCCCGCTTTCCCCTTGCGCAGGTCGAAGCGCACGTCGTTGAGATACGTCGTCGGCAGGACGGTCGACGCAGGCAGAACGATGGTCTTCACGACCGCGTTCGTCGCGAGGTCCACCGCGACCAGCTTCGCGCCTCCCACGATCGGCTCGGCGAATTTCGGTGCCGCGGTGTCGAGGATCCACAGCCGCTCGGCCGCGTCGACGACGACGCTCTGCACGCTGCTGAGCGTTTCACCGGGCCGAGCGGGATCGAACGTGTTGATCGAGGCGTTCGGATACGGAACCATCTTGCCGTCGCGAATCTCGCCGACGGTGAACGGCACGTCGTCGCCCCATCGAGGGAAGTTGATGAAGACGCGTCCGCTCGCGGCGACCGTGACGCCCGTCGGCATCGCATCATAAAATTCAAAGACCGGTTCGATCTGGCCGATCGGCCGGTCGCTGGCGAGCCGTGCTCCGGGACGAGACGTCGAGAAAGCGCTGGTGGTCATCGTCGGATCTCCTTGTGTGGAGAGCTCTCATCTGCTCTCTGAAGGCTCGCCGGCGCGCGTGACCGGACGATCCTCTGTTACCCGTCAATGAGAAGCGGCGAGTGGCGGTCGACGAGCCCTTGCTCACGCGCGCAGAAAACAAAGCAAACACTTCGCCGCCTGCGCGGATCCAACGCAGGAACGCCCAGGCCGTTCTGCACCTTCGACGAGCAGGGCTCAGCGAAGCGCGGCGCTCGAAGATCCATTCGATGTTCTAAAACGCTTTACGAATCCGACGCGCTCAACCAGGCAGGCCGCTAACCGTAGAGGCTCCCGTCGCGAGAAGCTTCTCGATGTCGGCGAGACGCGAGCGCGCAGCGCGTGCGTCGACGTACGCCGATGCCGCCGCGGCGGCGGCACCGAGTTGCCCGAGCAGATCGACGAGTTCGGGATCGGGCGCCGTCCCGTCCGAGAGCGCGCCGTACAGAACGAAGCCCCGTAAGGCGTGGCGATCTGCGACGGGAACCGCGAGCATCGGCGCGGATGGTCCCGCCGGCAGACCCGACTCGGCGATGGCGAAGTCCGCGAGATGGAAAGGACGTTCGCGCAGACGCAGCGTTCTCACGAGCAGCGCGTCTTCGTCGATCGTCGCAACCGCGTCCGGCCAACCCGTCGCCCGAACACAGCGGAAACGGTTCGTCTCCTCGTCCAGCCGGAACAAGGCGGTCGAACGCAGTCCGAGCGCAGCCGAGATTTCATCCGTGAGCGCGCGTTCGATCGCCGCATCAGTGGCAGTGAACGCGAGCGCTTCGATCCCGTTTCGGAGCCGGCGTTCGGCGGTATGCCGGGCGCGAAAGAGCACGCGCTCGACGAACCGTCCGATCCGCTCGTGCATCGCGTTGAGCGCGACCCCGAGGGCGATCGTCACGGCTGCCTCTGCGGCGAGCGCGAGCCGCGTCTCGCCGATCAGCTTCCCGGCCAGCCAATCGACGAGGCTGACGGCGACCACGACCACCGTCGTGACCGCGGCGTAGACGACGGTCCGATTGATAGCGAAGCCGACGTCGAGGACGCGATGCCGCAGGATCGCGTACGCGAGCGCAAGCGGCAGCGCGATATCGGCGAGCTGCGTCGCAACCTGCAGCTCCGACGAACCCAACGCGGGCGCTGTGATGATGGCGTTCGTGGCGACGAAACTGGTTAACGTCACGCCGTAGCCGGCCAGAACCCAGCCGATCCGGCGGCGGTCTTCACCGGACGCTTCACGATATTGCAGGGCCGCGAGTACGCCGCCGAAGGCGACCACGACGATGCCGAACAGGTCGGCTACGTTCGACCACGTGTGGTGACGAACGGGCTCGAAAACGGCGAACGCGAAGCATATGGCGATACCGGCGAAAAGCGCTGCATCCGCGATGCGCATGCGAAGGCGTCCGCCGGCCGAAGACGGTTCCGCCGGAAACCGCGTGACGAAGATCAAGAGCAGGAACACCGGGAAAGAGGCGACGAGCGCCTCGAGGACGGTAGCAACGACACCGAACACGGGGTCGGGCAGCCACGAGAACAACATAATGAACCGGAACGACGGGAGCGCCCCCCACATGTAGAATGCGAATGCCGCCGTGGCCACCGACGGTCGGCGAGCGACGACGACGGAAGCGATCAGCACGCCGACCGTCATTCCCGCGAACACGGACCACCATCGCGGGTCGCCCATCGGAAGAGTAACGAGGGACGCGACGATGACGCGATTCGACCAGACTCCGTCGTGCCGAACGCGCAGCGTCAGTGCGGAGCCCGGTTGAGCTCCGCCCTGCAAACGCCAGCGTTGCGCGTACGACAGCGCCGACAAGTCGAGGCGATCGCCGGGTGCGATACCGCCGGTGTAGCTGGCCGGGACGTTCCGGACGCGGGCGACGTATGCACCGTGTCCGTCGCCGCCCAATGTGAGGGGAAACGCCCCGAGCGGAAGCAGCGCCAACGCCCATCCCAACGCGAGGACGATGAGAGACAGGGCGGCAACCAGGACTCCGAACTCCGGCTTCCTGCTCATGAAGACGACGCGCCAATCACTGCCGGCGGCATCGACGGGATCGACGCGGTTCGCAAAAAGAGCAACGAGGTGCCCGCCTCGTGCGCGACCTCCGCTAACAGCGCGCGCTCGTCCGGATCGTACGCGCGTCGTCCGGGCTTGTCGCCGCACACGAGGGCGCCGAGCATGCGCCCGCGCGAAAGCATGGGAAAGACCATCCCCGTGGTACCGAACGACGTGCGTAACGTGCCCAAATCGACCGGTCCCAGGGCCGAGCGCATGCGGACCACGACCGGATCGTCGATGCCGATGGGCGGGAGCGTTTCGTGCGACGGGGCCGCGGCGATCGGGATCAAGACGTCGCCGGTACGTTCGTATGCGGCGACGTGCTCCGCGCCGATCAGTCGGCGCGCTTCGTCACAGACGTTTTGAAGGAGCTTTTCTGCAGCTTCGACGTGCGGGCAGTCGCGGATCAGCGCACGCAGCCCTTCTTCCGTCGCATGCTTGCGAGCGAAGAGAACGCGCTCGACGACCGCGTCGATCCGCCGTTCGATCGGTTTTACCGAAAATGCCACCGCGAGCGCTACGCAGATCTCGACCATGATGCTGTCCGCCTTGCTCACGGCGAACTTGGTGATCGCGATCTCCGCTATCGTAAAAATGGCGACGACGAGGGCCAAGATCGTCCCGTATACCACCGCACGGTTGACCACGAACGAGAGGTCGACGACCCGATAACGCAGCGCAACGTACGCGTATCCGAACGCCATCACGAACAGAGTGAGATTGAGCGCGCCGTACGCTGGAACCGGTTGCCCGAGAAGACTGATGCAAATGTTGATCGTCGACCCGGCTACGCCGACGACGGAAGCCCAGAAAACCCAAGCGATGAGCTCGCGGTTGCGTGCTTCGGGGCGCAACAGCGCGATCGCATACCCGAGCAGGTCGATCCGGAAAAACAACTGGGCCCCCAAGAACCATGCGTTCGTGGCATGCACCGGTGACGTGGTCAGCGCGGCAAATGCTATGTCGGCTTCTCTCCAAAGGATCAGGACTGTCGCCGCGGCTCCCGCAGCGCGAAAGAACCACCGTTCCGGTTTCCGCAACGCCGGCCCGGTCAACGCAATCATCGCCTCGACCATGGAGTATCGAAGAACGAACGAGACCACGTCAACGAAGAAGCCTGCAACGGCGGCGTACGGCCATCCGAGGACCGCATAGCTGACCTGGAAGCCTTCGCCGCCGGCGAAGCCGAAAAGCGCAAGGCCGGAAAACAGCCCGAATCGTCCTTTCCCGCGGGCCACGAGCAGAATCCCAATGCCCATCGCCAACATCTTGAAGAGGACGTCGCCGTAGGCGGCGACCTGATCGGGAACCGCGAGCGGTAGTGCGACGAGTCGAACCGGAACCGCCCTGCCGTGGCGGATGACCGGGGGTTCGAAAGCCTGTCCCGGCGGGGTCGCCTGGAAGCGCCTCCGACGCTGCGCCGGCGTGGCGGTCGACCAGTCGTAGACGTCGCCGACGCGCAAACCATCGCGGGCTGCCTGCGGCGAAACCCCCGTCACGACGCGCCGCGAGCCGTCCAGTTGCCGGATGGCGATCGCCGGCAACTTGCCGACCTTTGAGACGCTGAGGCCTTGCACGAGGAGCAGCGCGACGGCGAACGCCGCCAATACCGCAGCGAACAGCGCTCTCACGCGAGCACCGCTCCACCCATCAGATGGACCATGTCGCGCGGCCTTCGGTTGGTCTCCTCTCAAGCCCTAGCACGGCCGCTCTAGGGCTCCCCCGATGCCGTCAGCGGGTAACGAAAACCGAAGCGAGCGGCGTCATTTGCGAGAAATGAGCCGCCCGCTTCGCGTGGTCATGGTTAGTGGTTCGGACTTGGTGAGGCGCTTGGCGATGGCGCTCCGGACGGCGACTCGCTCGGTTCAGGCGTCGGTTTCGGCGAAGTGCTCGGCGCGGCTGTCGCAGACGGACACGGGCTTGCGTTCGCGTTCGTGCCGCTCGTGAACGCGCTAATCGGCGCTTTCACCTCGATCAGACGCTTGCCCTGAGCGTCGAAGATTTCGATGTGCACCCGCGCCGCCGACGAGATGACGGGGAAGTGCAGAGCCGCCGTGAAGGCACCTTCGAACTTGAAGCGCCCGGCATCGTCCGACTCATCGTCCGAGCCCTTCTCCTCGAACTTGATGCGCGCGACGGCCGAACTCGTCGGCGTCAGGGTTATCGTGCCGCACCCGTTGACAAACGAGAACGGTGCATTCGCCGGCAATACGCTGCCGCTCGCGGTGATCGACGTTACGTTCCCGTGTCCGTCCTCATCCGTATCTTCGTGCTCGGGATCGTTGGGATTGACGACCCCGGCACCCGCCGGATCGGCCGAGCTCGAGACGGTGATGCTCCCGTCGGCCTTCACGGTAACGAGCACGGCGGTGCTCTGTGAAGTCAGTGCTAGCGTCGCCACGACCGTCAGCTGCCCCGCGGTCACGGTGATGGTGCTGCCGGGCGCGACCGGCACGGTAAAGGCGATTTTCGCATGACCGCCGCTGTCGAGCGTACCGTTACCGACGACGGTTCCGTTGACGCTTACGGTTACGGGTACTGAATTCAGATCGCGCGTGCCGCGGAGCTTATTGAGGGTCTGCGTTCCAGCGAACGTGATTCCCAGCGCCTGTGCTCCTTGCGCCGTATGGGATTGTGTCGGAGTGGAGGGAGTTGTTCCGGTTCCCCCGCCCCCGCACGCCGCGAGCATCGCGGCGGCGAGAACGAGCGCGGACAGTCTAATCATCGGTCCTCCTTGGCTTGTGTGAGTTCCCGGTGCGCGCCGCGACCGTAGCCAGGGACGATGAGAAGCCGATGAAATTGAGCGGTGTCTACGATTCAGAGTGTCACACGTCACGCCCGCGCCTCGACGGCGCTCGTATCAGTACGCGCCCGAGCCAATCCGCGTGTTCGAGATGCCGAAGCCAAGCGTCGCGTTGAGCGTGTGCGTTGTCTGCGGTCCGTGCCGGATCACGTCCTCCAAGCCGACGCGCACCCCGCGCGAAATCAGCCGGTTCGCGCCGATCGTAAGCGAGCGCCCGAAGCCCGAGCCACTCGTGTCACTCACACCGTCATAGCGGACGATCGCGAAGGTCCCGTGCGGGAGTTGATAGCGCAGTTGAAAGAACCCGCCGCTCGAGGCCACACCGACCCCGTCTCCGTCGGGGCTCGTGTCGAAGCCGCTTTGAAGCAACGTCTCGACTGCGAGCCGGCCGCGATAGAGGTTCACGCCGAACGCGCGACGGCGAAAATCGTCGCCGACGGGGCCAAGGTCGCGGCGCCCAGCATAGTCGTAAACGCTCAGCACGAAGCCGGCGAGTGCTTCTTGCGCCTGGAACATCCGGTCCGTTCCCGTCTGCGGCAAACCTGAATGTGGATCGTGCCCCTGCGCGGCAACGACCGTAAAGGCGGGGCCGCGGACCGGGTTTCCGAGCGCGATGCTGGCTGCGTTGCGCGGGTCGATAAAGGCGAACGGATTCGCACCGACCGTTTGATCGAACACCGCATAGTGCTCGTTCGTTTGGCGGAACGTCTCGGGATCGACGGGGAGCGGAAGCGTTATGGAGCCGACGGTTGCACGGAGCGGAGCTCCGGCAAACGATCCCGGCGACTCATACTGGACCCATGCTTCACGCATCGATCCATTGCGCCCACCATCGATCATATACAACTGACCCGCGACGGAAAACTCACGATTGACGCGCGCGGAGAGGAACGCTTCGACCTCGTCGACCGTCGCCTTCGGCAACAGCGACGGATCGGGCTCACTGGTGTATGCGAGCTGCCCCCGCAGCGCAACGATCGGTTTCCCACCGATTCCGAGATTGGGCAGTCGGAGATCGTTGCGGAGATAGCTCTCGCCAAGCTCGTTCGTCGCGCGCAACGAGCTGTGGCAGGCATCGCACTGCAAGCCGGTCTGCATCGAGAAGGCTGGAATCGCCTCGGCACGCCGACTCGCACCGCCGAGCGCCGCTGCGACGAGCACAGCGATGATAAAGGTGCGGATCATATGGTTTCGCATCGGGCCTACTTTGGCTTTGCGACTGCGCAGCTTGCGACCGTCGCGATGTCGGCAAACGACTTGTGTACGTTGATGACCAAATCGCCGGCGATCAGCTTATCGAGCGGCACGTCGAGCGTGGTCCGGGAGTCACCTTTGACGACCGGCTGAAGCGGGTAGAGCGGGCGAGGCGCGTACTTTTCGCATGTCCCCGTGTGGAAGTGCGCCGGCTGCGGATCTCCGGACCCGCCCTTCATCCGCAACTCAACGAGCGTCTTCGCCCCCTGCGGCGTCAGCGTCGCAGCGCCGCTCTCGCCGGAACCGCCCATCACGTCAAGCTGAATCGTAACCGGCGCTTCGGCCGCAAACGATTGGGCTGAGAGACCCGCAGAAGAGAACAAGAACAGCGCAGCGATTGGTGCTACGCGACGACGCGGAATCAACGGAGCCCTCCTTGGCCTAAATCGTTGGATATTATGTTCTATCGGGTGAACGCGGATTTTTTTGAGGCTGCCGACAAGCAACGGACATTCTTTGCTATGTGTCGTGCGCTGAGCGGATGTCGTCCAGCGGGAGCGCGGTGACGCGGCCGGTCGTGCTCCCGATGACGAGTGTGCCCCCGACGACGATCGGCGACCCGACGTTGAACGGCGTCCCCATCTTCTTGCTCCCGAGAACCTTCCCGGTCGCCTCGTCGAGCGCCCAGAGATAGCCCTGGAGGTCGCCGAAGTACAGCACGCCGCCGGTTGCGACGATGCCGCCCGGAACCGGTCCGTGAACCTTCGTGCGCCAGCGAAGCGTCCCGCTCGCCGCCTCCAGGGCGTGCATGTACGGTGCGATCGCGCTCCCGAGAAAGACGCCGCCGTTATCGTAGTGCGGTATCGCGTCTTCGTTGCGCGGTGGAATGAGGCCCGTCTCGAGCCCGACGTTCCACCGCCACGCACCGGTCGCCGAGTCGATCGCGTATGCTCGCT
>JAQBPL010000329.1 GCA_028287545.1 Vulcanimicrobiota bacterium
TAGGGAGGGGACCCCGCGAATGACACCTCGCATAGCCTTTGCGCCCGGAGCGGCGCTCATGCGGCGGACGGTGCGGACTTCGCTCGCCGTGGCCGCACTGATGTGCGGCACCAGCGTAGCGGCGTTCGCGCAGACCGTTCCGGCCGCGCCCGTTGCCGTGCCCGCCGCGGCCGACGCCGCCGACGCGCCCGCTCAACCCGCGACGCCGACCGTCGCACAACCGAAGACTGCAACCGCCCCGGGGACGGTCGCGCAAGCTGCGCCACGTCCGGCGCCGACCTTGGCGCCGCTCTCGCATCTGCCCATCATCGACTTCGTGGCCACGTTCACGCAGCCCGCGTACTACGGGCTGCCGACGCAAATCAAGGGCTACGACCCGCTCGATCTCGGCGGCACCGTGCGCATCCCCGTTACCAGGAAGTTCAACCTGTTGTTCGACCGGATCACCGAAGGAACCATCAATCAGCCGCTGGAGTGCGTGATTCAAGGTGGTACTCGCGTGTGTTCGAACGACTCGCGCGACATTCTCCTGCAGTACCACGGGCTGTACACCTTCAACCGGTACCTGTCGGTCGATCTCGGCGACTCGTTCCGGCACCGCGTTTGGAACTCGGGCGCGTCCGGCGTCAGTGCCGTACCGTTCCCGGCCTCGGTGAGCTCGACGGAGCACCACTTCGCCTACCTCGGCTTCAACTACACGACCAAGCCGTGGAAGGCACTCCTGAACAGCACGTTTGTGTTCTCGGAGACCCTCGACGCGCAGAACGTCGACCATCACGTGGGCGTGCTCTGCACCGCTGCGAACAAAGCGCTGGGCGCGAACTGCACGGGTCTGGCGGCCACGCAAGTGGGCTACCTCGACGAGCGCCCCGGCCAGAACGTCTACTACGAGACCACCCAGGGCGTCTCGATGATCGTCCCGGTCGATGCGAAGCGCGGCGCCACGCTGCTGCTGAACGAACGCTGGGGCGCGCTGAACTTCTACGAGAACGCGCCGTTCCCGTATCGCTGGAACAGCGCGATGACGTACCAGCTGAGCAAGCGCTTCAGCCCGGGCTTCACGCTGGCGCTGCGCCACTCGGACTACCATGCCATCCCGCAGGGCGCGCCGTTCGCGTTCCCCAATGCGATCCACGTCGGATCGTGGGACGTCATCGGGACGTTCCACGTCGACACCAACACGTTCTTCGCCCACTAGAACCCATCGCGTGACCTAACTAAGACCCGCTGCGATGATGCAACTCATCGCAGCGGGTCTTTTCGCGTCCTCTGTTTGTTGGGCGCCGTTTAGCCTAGGCGTTCCCGGCCGTGCGGTGCGGCCAGATCCTGCAGCGGGCCGAGCGGGACGATGCGGGTCGGGTTGATCTCGTCGTGCGTCATGTAGTAGTGACGCTTGATGTGATCGAAATTCACCGTATCGGCGACGCCGCCGATTTGGTAGAGGTCGCGCAGGTAGCCCGAGAGGTTCGGGTAGTCCGCGATGCGGCGCAGGTTGCACTTGAAATGGCCGACGTAGACCGGATCGAAACGGATCAGCGTCACGAACAGCCGCCAATCGGTCTCGACCGGCGCACTGCCGAAGAGGTAGCGCTGCGACGCGAGCCGTCCGTCGAGTTCGTCGAGCGTCGCGAAGACGTCGCGCGCCGCCCGCTCATATGCCCGCTGCGAGGTCGCGAAGCCGGCCTTGTAGACGCCGTTGTTGACGTGCTCGTAGATCGTCTCGTTGAGGGCGTCGATCGCCTCACGATGCGGCGCCGGAAAGAGGTCGAGCTCCGGGCGCTTGGCGACCGCGTCGAACTCCGCCTCGAACATGCGCATGATGTCGTCGTCGGAGTTGCTGACGATCCGTTTGGTCTGCGTGTCCCACAGAATCGGAACCGTCACGCGGCCGTGATAGTGCGGGTCGGTCGCGCGATAGGCTTCGGCTAGGTAGTGGAAGCCGTTGACCGGGTCGAGCGAGGCGCCCGGCACGTCGCGAAAGGCCCAGCCCTCGTCGCCGCGGATCGGGTCGACGACCGTCATGCCGATCGCCTCCTCGAGCCCTTTGAGCCGGCGCACGATGATCGTGCGATGCGCCCACGGACAAGCGAGCGAGACGTAGAGGTGATAGCGGCCCGCGACCGCCGGAAAACCGCTCGAGCCGTCGGCTCGGACCCAATCACGAAAAGCGTCACCCTGACGGACGAATTGACCGTCCTCGGCCTGTTCGTGGGGGAACTGCGGTACGGCGCTCACGCTTCGCATAACCGTGCGAGGGGCCGCGAGGATTCGCTAGCGGGGTTGCCGGCGCGGCAGCGACCGCGCCGGCAACCGTAGCTTTGTGGACCTGCCGCTTAGCGGCCGTACCCGCCTACGACGTCGATCTGGTTCGCGTTGAACGTGCCATCCCCGTTCCAGTTCCCCGAGATGCGGACGCGCTGACCGCTGCTCAGGTTGGTACCGGTAGGATTGATCACGGTGCCGTTGTGCAGTTCGACGTGGGTGCCGTTGCTGAGGTACAGGTTGTACGGCGAAAACGACGAGACGGTGCCGCTCAGCCCTCCGCCGCGGCTGCCGTTGTTGTTGCCGTAGCCGTAGTTGCCGTTGTTGTTGCCATAGCCGTAGTTGCCGTTATTGTTGCCGTAGCCGTAGTTGCCGTTGTTGTTGCCGTAGTTGCCGTTGTTGTTGCCGTGCGGGTTGCCGCGGCCGTTGTTCCAGCCGTAGTGGTTCCCGTTGTTCCCGCCGTCGCGGTCGTCGCGATTATTCCGATCGTCGCGATCGCGAGGGCGCCCGTTGTTCTGCCACTGGCCGTTGTTGTTGTTGTTGTTCCACTGCACGCACTGGCCGTTGTTGTTCCATTGCGTGCACTGGTTGTTGTTGCGGCCGTTCGTGTTCTGATCCGGCGCGGCGAGCGCGGCGGTCGGGATCGCGAGGATCGCAGCCGCTGCGGCGATGCGAGTCAGCTGAAAAACGTTCATAAGGACGGTTCTCCTCTTAGGTGTGGCTGGGAAACGCAATGGGGGGCGGAACAATGCTGGGAACGGGCTGGGAATATGTGCGGTCGCTACGTTGCAGAGCGCTGGCTCGCCGTCGCCGTTGCCGTATGACCGAAGAACGTGCCGACGACTCCACACTCGGTGGGAATTGCATGAAAAAAGACCCAGGATCGTCGATCCCGGGTCTTCACGCCGGCGGGGGTCCCGCGTTAGCGTTTGTAGCTGGTGTCGGTCCGGTCGAGCATCCGCAGCAAGCCGTTCCAGGCGAGGTTCGAGAGCGCGCCGGACAGCCCGCGCGCCTGTTGGCGCACGACCTCTTGCACGCCCGTGGGCGGATAGTGCAGCGCCGCCGCCCCGCCGCTGAGCGCGGCGACCTGCATCGCGCACGCGCGCTCGAGATAGTACATCCGCATGAACGCGTCGGCGATCGTGTTGCCGAGCGTCAGCGTGCCGTGATTGCGCAGCAGCATCGCCGACTTCGTTCCCAGATCGGCGACCAGACGCGGGCGCTCGTCGTGATCCAGCGCGATCCCCTCGTATTCGTGGTACGCGAGCTCGTCGTTGAACACCATCGCGGTCTGGTTGAGCTGCAGCAGTCCGCCTTCCTGACACGACACGCCGACGCCGGCGATCGTGTGCAGGTGAAGCACGCACCCTGCGTCTTCGCGGGCGGCGTGAACGGCGCTGTGGATCGTGAACCCGGCGGGGTTCACCGGGTAGGGCGTCTCCTCGAGCTTGTTGCCGTCGAGGTCGACCTTCACCAGCGACGACGCGCTGATCTCGCTGAACAACTGTCCGTACGGATTGATCAAGAAGTGATGATCGGTGTTCGGAACGCGCGCCGAGATGTGGGTGAAGATCATGTCGTCCCAGCCGTAGTGCGCGACCAAGCGGTACGCGGCGGCGAGGTCGACGCGGGTCTGCCACTCTTCGGCGGTCACCCGATCGCGCAGGTCGGCGATGACCGGCTGCGGCGCGACGATGGTTTGCGGTGCGATGGCGCTCATTTGAAGGCCCTCCGGAGACGGCCAACGTTCAACAGCGACCTCCCCGTCACCCCGAGCGCCTTTACCGGACAAAGTTCGCCGAGCGAACTTTGGCCGATAAAGGCGCTCGGGGTGACATTAGGTCATGGATGGGATCGCGTTGAGCTCCTTGACGATTGCGGCGAAGTCGGAGAACGTGAGCGCTTGGTCGGCGTCGCACTTCGCCTCGGCGGGGTTGGGGTGGACTTCCAGCAGGAGGCCGTGCGCGCCGACGGCCTTCGCGGCCCGGCATAGCGGCGCGATCCAGCGCCGCACGCCGACCCCGTGCGAGGGGTCGACCAGGACCGGCAGATGGGTGCGCTCGCGCAGCACGGGGATCGCCGAGAGATCCAGCGTGTTGCGGGTCGCCGTTTCGAACGTGCGGATCCCGCGTTCGCACAAGATCACGT
>JAQBPL010000330.1 GCA_028287545.1 Vulcanimicrobiota bacterium
GGCATTTTCGATCGTCTCGGCGGCCCGCTCGTAGGCCATGAACTTGAAGAACGGTTCGCCCGCAAACTCCATGAGGGTGCGGATCTCGCGAAGACGGTGAGCGATGTCGGCATTGGTGGGGTTCGCCATGGTGAAACGAGGACTTCGTTCCACGTAAGCGTAGGGCCGTCCCATGCTCCGCACCGAGCGCCGTCGTCTCGATCCGGCCATTTTGAACCTGCCGGTCGAGAAGATGCGCGACGGCTACTACTCCGATACGTACTTCAACCGCGCGCGCGAGATCCTCGAGGCCGACCGCTACCACCCTCGAGTACGGATGCAGGTCTTTCAGCGCAACCGCGCGATCTTGTGCGGCATCGACGAGGCGATCGCGATCCTCAAGCTGTGCAGCGGCCGGTACGGTCCCGGCGGCGGGTGGGAAGACGGATGGGAGTCGCTCACCGTGCGGGCGCTCTTCGACGGCGACGCGATCGCGCCGTTCGAGACCGTCATGACGATCGAGGGCGACTACGCGCTCTTCGCCCACCTCGAGACCCCGTATCTCGGCGTGCTGGCGCGGCGCTCGCGGATCGCGACCAACGCGCGCGCGATCGTCGACGCCGCCGGCGGCAAAGAAGTGCTGTTCTTCCCCGCCCGTTTCGATCATCATCTGGTGCAGACCGGCGACGGGTATGCGGCGTACATCTCGGGCGCGCTCGGCGTCTCGACCGACGCGAACGCCGAGTGGTGGGGCTCGCGCGGAATGGGGACCGTGCCGCACGCGCTCATCGCGGCCTACGGCGGCGACACCGTGCTCGCCACGCAGAAGTTCGCGCAGTACATCGACGCCTCGGTGAACGTCATCGCGCTGGTCGACTTCGAGAACGACTGCGCCGGCACGTCGCTCGCGGTGGCGCGAGCGCTCGGCGACCGGCTCTGGGGCGTGCGGCTCGACACCTCGGGGACGCTGGTCGACAAGAGCGTGATCCCGCAGATGGGAACGTTTCCGCCGACCGGCGTCAACGCGCAGCTCGTGCACAACGTGCGCGACGCGCTCGACGCCGAGGGGTTCCGCGGCGTGCGGATCGTGGTAAGCGGCGGCTTCGACGCCGAACGTATCCGGCAGTTCGAAGAAGACGGCGTCCCCGCCGACGCGTATGCCGTCGGGAGCGCGTTCTTCAAAGGCGCGGGCTCGTTCGACTTCACCGCCGACATCGTCGCGATCGACAGCGGTGACGGCTGGCGCGAATGCCACAAAGTCGGCCGCCCGGAACGTCCGAACCCACGCCTCTCGCCGGTGACCTGAATGGATGCCGCTTGGCTCGGCGCGCTTGCGTCGCTCATCTCGGCGCTGATCGTCTGCGCCACGGCGGTCGCCGCGTTCGCGCAGCTGCGGCACTACCGCAACGCGAACGACATCGTCGTCTACCTGCGCATCGTCGACAAGCTCGATTCCGACGAGATGCGGGAGGCGATCCGCTCGCTGCCCGAGATCCGGCGGCTGTTGCGCGACCCCGCCTTTCGCGAGCGGCTGCGCTCGACCGAATTGATCCCTGAGTTTCTCGCCGCCGCCCGGCTCATGCAGTTTCTCGAGCACTTCGCCGTGCTGGTGAACAAAGGCGGCGTCGCGGAAAGCTTGGTGCTCGCCGAGTACGCGGACAACTTCGAGCAGTATTGGGAGAGTTTGCGCGAAGCCGTGTACCTTCGGCGCGAGGCGCTCGGGCCGCACATCAGCGCGGCGTTCGAGCATCTCGCGATGCGCGCGACCGCATACCGCGCCAGCGGCCGGATGGACCGCGAGTACGCGGCGCTGCTGCGAGATCCGCGCGGGGGCGCCGCGTCGTAGGCCCGCGGGACCGCGCCGGAGTCCCGCATCAGGAAGAACGTCCTATTCCGACCTCGTAGGCGCGACGATAGCTCGGATGCTCGGCAAGGGTTTCGCTAGCGCCCTCACGCCGTGCACGACGAACCGAAACGTAGACGAGCGGCACGACGAAAAGCGTCAAGACGAGCGAACTCGCCAGGCCCCCGATGACCACCGACCCGAGCGCCTTGCGGTACTCGGCACCGATCGCGTCGCCGAGCGCCAGCGGCAGCATCCCGGCGATCATCGCGGCCGTCGTCATGACGATCGGCCGCAGACGGCGCGCGCCGGCCGCGCACACCGCGTCGAACGGGTCGGCTCCCGCGCGGACGTCGCGTTCGGCGTGCTCGATCAGCAGGATGCCGTTCTTTGCGACGAGGCCGACGAGCATCACGATTCCCAGCATCGAGTACAGGTTCAGCGTCTGCCCGGCGAAGAGCGCGACGCCGGGGAACGCGCCGTGCAGCGCGCTCAGCGCGAAGAGCGAACCGAACGCGCCGACGCTCGCAAGCGGCACGGTCGCCATGATCACGAGCGGCACGACGTAGCTGCGATAGAGCACCGCGAGCGTCGCGTACACAACGACGACCGACAATCCGAGCGCGGTGAGGATCGCGCCCACGGCGTCCAGGAATTGCTCGACGTCGCCGCGCGCGACGAGGTGCACGCCGGGGGGCAGAAATCCGGACGTGCGCAGCGCCGCGCGCAGGCCGCCGGTGACCAGTCCGATCGGGACGCCGGGCAGCGTGTTCGCGCTGACCGTGACGATACGTTCGCGATCCTCGCGTTCGATGAGCGTCGGTTCGCGGCGATCGGTGAAATCGGCGACCGCGCGCAGCGGAACCAGCCGCCCACCTGCGGAGCGCACCGCGACGTGACGCAGCGCTTCGATATCCCCGCGCTCGGCGGCTCGATCCAAAACGACGACGTCGACCAGACCGCTAGCCAGACGCATGCGCAGCGCGAGCGCGCCGGCGGTAGCGATGCGCGCCGTTTGCGCGGCGTCGCCGGTGGAGACGCCGAGCATCACCGCGCGAGGGTCGTTCACGTCGATCTGCAGCTGCGGCGCGAGGCCGCCGCTGCTCAGCCGCACGTCCGTCGCGAGCGGGTTCTCCGCGATCGTGCGCGCCAGCTTCGCCGCGGCGGCATCGAGGGCGCCGGGCGGCCCGGAGAGCGCGTAGCTCACCGGCGGCCGTCCGCCCATCCCGGTGCCGGCCCCGGCGAAGGTCGCGTCCGGCGCGAGCGATCCGAGCGCTTTGATGCGCGCGATGACGGCGGCGCCGTCGGCGTTCGGCTCGGCCAAGATTGCACTCACCTGGGCGACGTTCGGCGCGAGCACGTCGGTCGAGCCGTTGAACGCGCGCCCGGCGCTCGTGACGACGTGCGCGATCGCCGGGTCGTCCAGCAATCGCGCGGCGATGCGCTGCGTCGCCGCGCCGGCGTGCGCGAGCGTCGTCCCGGCCGGGAACGCCAGGTCGACCGTAACCTCGCCGCGCGCGATCGGCGGCGAGAACTCGCTCGGGATCGCACCCGAAAGCAGCGGCACGAACGAGAGCGCGCACATCGCCGCAGCGAGGCTCAGGAGCGCGCCGCGACGCCGCCGCGCGAACGGAAGCCACCGCTCCGCATAGGCGCGCGTCGCCCGCGTCTCCCACCGGCCGAAGGCGGTGAAGGCGGATTGCCAACCGGCGGCGAGCGCGAGCAGGGCGCCGGCGCGCATCGTCCACGGCAAACGCGGCGCCGTACGCCGCAATGCCTCGAACAGCTCGCCGAAGGTGCCCTCGAGCGGTGGGCGCCCGTCGCGCACCGCCCAGCGCGCGGCGAGCAACGGCGTCAGCGTGAACGACACCAAGAGCGAGAACGCCGTCGCGAAGACGACGACCAGCGCGAACTGCCGCATGAACTCGCCGATCAAACCGCTCGTGAACGCGATCGGCGCGAACACCGCGACGTCGACGAAGGTGATTGCGAACGCCACGGCGCCGAGCTCGCGCCGCCCGGCGAGCGCCGCCGCCTCCCCGCGCAGGCCGCGCCGCACGGCGTGCGCGATCGCCTCGATGATGACGATCGAATCGTCGACCAGAATCCCGATCGTCAGCGAGAGTCCCATCAGCGAGAGGACGTTCATGGTGAAGCCCGCGGCCCACATCGTCGCGAACGCCGCGGCGAGCGAAGCCGGGATTGCGATCGCCGCGACGAGCGACGCGCGCCAAGCGCGCAGAAAGAGCAGCATCACGATCACCGTGAGCACCACGCCCTCGCCGATCGTCTGCAGGACGCCGCCGACGGCGGCGTCCGCGAACGGCGCGTCCGTGCGCAGTTCCTCGAACCGCACCAGCGGCGCGCGCGCCGACAGACGCGCGAACGTGCGCCGGAGCGCCGCGATCGCATGCTGCGCGTCGGCGCCGGGCGCGTGACCGGCGACCAGCAGGATCGCCGGCGCGCCGTCGACGCGCGTGACGACGGTGGGATCGGCGAACCCGTCGCGCACGGAAGCGAGATCGCCCGCGCGCACCGTCACGTCGCTGCCGGGCAGGGCGACCGGCAATGCGCGAAGCGCGTCGACCGACGCCGCGCCGCCGCCGATCCCGATCGAGCGCTGCTCGGCGCCGCTCGAAGTGCGGCCTCCCGGCAAGACCGCTTCCTGCTGCGCGACGGCACGTTCGAGGTCGAGCACGGTCGCGCCGAGCGCCGACATCGCCTGCGAACGCGGCTCGATCGTGATCCGGCGAACGAGCTCGCCGGAAGCGACGGCGCCGCCGACGCCCGTGGTGGCGCGCACCGCGGGCAAAATCGTCCGCTCCGTCAATTCCGCGAGCGCCGATTGCGAGAGCACGGCCGATGAGATCGCTTCCTCGAGGATCGGCGGCTGGGAGGGATCGTCGCGCGAGACGAGCGGTGGAACGAGGTCGGGAGGCATCACCGAACGCGCGGCGTCGACGGCTTGCTGAACCTGCGCGCGTGCGACGTCGATCGCGATCCCGAAACGAAATCGCACGGCGATGCGCGCCGCACCGTCCTGCGCCGAGGCCGAGACGCGATCGAGGCCGGGGATGCCGTCGAGCCGGTCCTCGATCGGCTCGATGACGAGCCGCTCGATTTCGGCCGGTCCGGCGCCCGGATACGGCGCGGTGACGGTGACGACGCCGAACGCGATCGGAGGAAGGACGCTGCGTCCCATGCGCGCGAGCGCGAGCAAACCGGCTGCCCCGATGAAAGCGTAGAAGAGCGTGACGACGATCGGATTGCGCAGGCAGAAGCGCGTGAGGAACATCTCGGCGACTTCCCCCGAAGCCGGCGCGCTCGCTGCGCCGAAACGCGCCGTTTTACTTCACGGTGAAGTAATTCCGAGCCCGAACCGTATTCCGCCCGCCCCGCCGCACCGCTAGAGTGAGCGCATGAAAACGTTCATCGCCGTCGGCCTGACGGCACTACTGGCATCGGCCGCCCCCGCCGTCGCGCAGATGCAGCCGCCCACCCCGCTCTCCGCGACCGAGTTCGCCTCCGCCGCTGTCGGCAGCCGAGTCTCCATCGCGGTCCGCGTCGACGCTCGCGCGCGCTCCGTCGTGCGCGCCGAACTGCTCGACCGCGAAACCGACGAGCGGTATCGTGCGACCGGCGCGCGCGTGGAACTCTACCAGTCCGGCGCAACGCCGGTGGTGATGGGGACGGCTGCGGACGTCAGGCCCGGCGCGGTCGCGATCGTTACCGCCGTCGTCACCGGAAAACGGCGCGCCGACCTCAAGCGGATCATCATTCTCACCCAATACGTGTCCGTGCACTAAGCGCCGTGCCGAGCGTCTCCGCCGCCGGCGGCTGGGCGGCGATCGCCGCGATCCCGCTCGCCGCGGCGCTCGGCGCGGTGCTTCGGCGCGCGACGTTCGCGCGGCTCGCGCTGCGGATGCGGCCGCA